>CANQZF010000133.1 GCA_947628265.1 uncultured Oscillospiraceae bacterium | reverse complement strand
GTCGTCGATCTTCCCCAGGGCCCGGGCCCGGTTTATGAGGCGCTTCACCGCGCCAAGCCCGCCCAGGGACAGGAAAAGCGCCGCCGCCATGGCAAAAATGAGTACAAAAACCAGGAGTCCCTGCAGGACCCGTTTTCTTTTTTCCATTTTATCCTCCTGTCAGACGATCTTCAGACGGATCTCCGCCTTGAAGAGGTCCCCGTCGATGCTGATGTCAAAGCTCCCGCCCATGATCTCCGTGAGGGACCGGGCGATACTGAGGCCCAGGCCCGAGCCCTCGGTGTGGCGGCTCTGGTCGCCCCGGACGAAGCGCTCCATCAGCTCGTCGGCGGAGACGTTGAGCCTGTCCCGGGAGATGTTCTTCACCTGAATGACCGCCCCGCCGTCCATCCTCCGGGCGTCGATGTAGACCCGGGTCCCCGGCTGGGCGTATTTCACCGCGTTGTTGAATAGGTTATCCAGCACCCGCCAGAGATGCCGCCCGTCCGCCAAAACAGTGATGGGCTTATCCGGCAGGGTGACGATGGGGGAGAGCTTCCCGGCCTCGAACTTCTCGGCGTACTCCGCCACCGCCTGATTGATGAGCTCGGCCAAATTGGTGGGCACCAGCTCCGTGGGCAGGTTCCCCGTGGACGCCTTGGACGCCTCCACCAGGTCCACCGTGAGCCGCCGGAGCTTGTCAGACTGGCGCTTCAGGACATCCAGATACTGGGCCTCCTGCTCGGCGGTGTGCTCCTTTTGGAGGAGGTCCACATAGTTTACGATGCTCGTCAGCGGCGTCTTGATGTCGTGGGAGACGTTGGTGATGAGCTCCGTCTTCAGCCGCTCGGAGCGCATACGCTGGTCCACGGCGGCGCTGAGGCCGTCGCCGATGGAGTTTAAATTCTCCGCGTGGCGTCTGAAGTCAAAATAGAGGTGCTTCGTATCCACCTTGTAATCGAGGTTTCCCGACGCCAGCTCCTTGGCGGCCTTGTGGAGGGCGCGCATCTGCGCCGCGCCCAAAATCACCACCACCCCGGCCACAAAGAACAAAAGGAAGAAGGTGAACTCCATAAAGTCGTCATAGTACCAAAACCGGCTGCCGATCATCACAAAGACCAGGGCGATATACGCCGCCACCACCAGGGACACCCGCCAGACCATGGGGATGGCCCGCAAAAATCGTGAAATGGCGCGCCCCGCCGCCCGGAGAGCCCTCCAGATGAGCCGCAGGAGCATGAAGGTGACGGTGTTGCGCCACCACCCCCCGGCCTTTACCCGGGCGGAGAAGGTGTAGAGAATGTAGAGAACGGTGAGCAAAATGACCAGGAGCGCCGCCACCGTGACCACCAGAATGAAGGCGAAGTCCCCGTAGGTCTCGGTGAGGAGAATGATCAGAAGGGATATGACCGTGATCCCCGCCGCGAGGGTGACGTCAAAGGGGATCTTGTCCATGGCGCTGAGGACCGCGCCCTCCCGGTCCCCGCGCCTGCCGGCGGCGGCCATGAGGTAGATAAAGAGGGTGAGGAACAGCACCGCCCCCACCGCCGTCAGGGCGATGGCCCCGTAGCGGTTGTAGAAGGAGAACTCGTAAAATCCCCGCTCGCTGCCGGTGAGCAGGTGCTCGTGGGTGTAGTCCGAGAGCCAGCCGTCCTCATAGAGGTACGCGACGGCCTGGGTGTAGCCCCCGATGCTGTCGGGCACGCTGTAAAAATGGCCGTCATAGGCTGCCACAATCACGCCGCCGAAAAACCCGGTGAAGAGGCTGGTCAGGGTGAAGAGGAACACCGCCAGGGCCTTCATGGGGAAGGAGTAGAGCGCCTTTTTCATTTTTTCTCCCCCTCGAATTTGTAGCCCTGTCCCCAGACCACCTTGATGTACCGGGGCTCCGAGGGCGTGATCTCGATCTTCTCCCGGATGTGCCGGATATGTACCGCCACCGAGGACTCCGCCGAGAGGGCGTACCCCCCGGAGACATGGGCGTAGATGGCCCCGGAGGAGAAGACCTTGCCGGGGTTTTCCATCAGGAGCTTTAAAATGGCAAACTCCGTTGGCGTGAGGGAGACGGGCTCCCCGTCCACCGTGACGCTCTTTCCGGCGTCATCGAGATCAATGCCGCCGATGACGATGTGGTCGGGGCTCTTCTCCATGCCCCCCAGCATAGTGTAGCGCCGGAGCTGGCTCTTCACCCGGGCCGTGACCTCCACGGGGTTGAAGGGCTTTGTGATGTAGTCGTCCGCCCCGATGTTGAGCCCCAGGACCTTGTCGGTGTCCTCGCCCTTGGCGGTGAGGAGGATGATGGGGATGTTGTACTCCTCCCGGAGCTTACTGGTGGCGGAGATGCCGTCCATCTCCGGCATCATGATGTCCATCAAAATGAGGTGCACCGTCTCGCGGGCGACCACCTCCAGCGCCTCCCGCCCGGTGTGGGCCTCCAGAATGCCGTAGCCCTCGCCGGAGAGGTAGATCTTCAGCGCCGCCACAATGTCCCTGTCGTCGTCGCAGATAAGGATGTTATACATAAAATCGCCGCCTTTTAACCTGTCTGCGCCTATTATACAGTCTTTTTCCTTAATAATAAAGGGGGAGTTTTTTTAAGAAACGATAAAGGCTCAAAAAACTGAAAGCGGAGAGTGAAAAACACCCTCCGCTTATTTAAAGACGCTTCGGAGACGCACCTTGTCACCAGAACAAGGCTTTGGACTCCTCATCGGGGGCTTTTGACCATTCATCCTCTCTATATGGGCATGACCCTTTTTCGGATACCGGTCTGATTGAAAGCCCTCAAGCGCGTCTGAGTGTAGTATGGCCCGAGAGCGCCGGGATAACCGTGGGAAAAACTGAAAAAGCAAATCCACGGGCTTTCCGGGGAAATTGCTTGCAATTTCGCAAAATATATGGTAAAATAAGCTGTTAAAAGTACAACATATGGGATGTGTGACATGAAAAAAGGCGCGAAGAACGATTACGGCAACGAGAGCATCAGCCAGCTCAAGGGCGCGGACCGGGTCCGCAAGCGCCCCGGGGTCATTTTCGGCTCCGACGGGCTGGAGGGCTGCGAGCACTCGGTGTTTGAGATCTTATCCAACTCCATCGACGAGGCGCGGGAGGGCCACGGGAACCTCATTACCCTGACGAGCTACGCCGACGGCTCCATCGAGGTGGAGGACTTCGGGCGCGGCTGTCCTGTGGACTGGAACCCGGTGGAGCAGCGGTATAACTGGGAGCTGGTCTTTTGCGAGCTCTACGCCGGGGGCAAATATAAAAACGACAGCGGCGGGGACTACGAGTACTCTCTGGGTTTAAACGGCCTTGGCACCTGCGCCACACAGTATTCCTCGGAGTATATGGATGTCACCGTCTGGCGGGACGGGAAGAAATATACCCTCCACTTTGAAAAGGGCGAGAACGTGGGGGGCCTCCAGTCCGAGCCCTTCACCGGCCGGCGCACCGGCTCTTCCATGAAATGGCGTCCGGACAGGGAGGTTTTCACCGACACCAACATTCCCCGGGAGTATTTTGAGGACATCCTGAAAAAGCAGTCCGTGGTGAACCCCGGCGTCAAATTCGTCTTTCGCTTCCAGACGGGGAGCAAATTCGAGGAGAAGGAGTACCTCTACGAGCACGGGATCCTGGACTACGTCACGGAGCTGGCCGGGGAGAACCCCCTCACCGCCCCCTACTTCATCGAGGGGGAGAGAAAAGGACGGGACCGGGAGGACAAGCCGGAATACAAGGTGAAGCTCTCCGCCGCCTTCTGCTTCTCCAACGCCGTCAACGTCATCGAGTATTACCACAACTCAAGCTGGCTGGAGCACGGCGGCGCCCCGGACAAGGCGGCAAAAAGCGCCTTTGTCTCCGCTGTGGACGCGTACCTCCGCCAGAGCAATAAATACCAGAAAAACGAGTCCAAGATCGGCTTTCAGGACATCGCCGACTGCCTCATTCTTGTCACCAACTGCTTCTCCACCCAGACCAGCTACGAAAACCAGACGAAAAAGGCCATTACAAATAAGTTTATCCAGACGGCCATGACGGAGTTTTTCCGCTCCCAGCTGGAGATATACTTCATCGAGCACAAGGCCGAGGCGGACCGGATCTGCGACCAGATCTTGGTGAATAAAAGGAGCCGCGAGCAGGCAGAGAAGGCCCGGGTCACCATCAAAAAGAAGCTCTCCGGCAACATCGACATCTCCAACCGGGTCCAGAAGTTCGTGGACTGCCGCTCCAGGGATGTGACGCGCCGGGAGCTCTACATCGTGGAGGGCGACTCCGCCCTTGGCAGCGTGAAGCTCTCCCGGGACGCGGAATTTCAGGGTGTCATGCCGGTGCGGGGCAAGATCTTAAACTGCCTGAAGGCCGACTACGCCCGAATCTTCAAAAGCGACATCATAACGGACCTGGTGCGGGTCCTGGGGTGCGGCGTCTCCGTGCCCATCAAGATAAAAAGCGACATCTCCGCCTTCGATATGGACGCCCTGCGGTGGAGCAAGGTGATTATCTGCACCGACGCCGACTTCGACGGCTACCAGATAAGGACCCTCATCCTCACCATGATCTACCGCCTCATGCCGGCCCTCATCGACGAGGGGAAGGTCTTTATCGCCGAGTCGCCCCTCTATGAGATCAACTCCGGGGACAAGACCTGGTTTGCCTACACCGAGCGGGAGAAGGCGGACATCCTGGAAAAGCTCTCCGGGAAGAAATACACCGTGGCCCGCTCCAAGGGACTTGGCGAGAACGACCCGGACATGATGTGGATGACCACCATGAACCCCCAGACCCGTAGGCTTATCAAGGTCCTCCCCACCGACGCCCAGGAGACGGCCCGGGTGTTCGATATGCTCTTAGGCGACAACATCCAGGCAAGAAAGGACCACATCGCCACGGACGGGTATAAATATCTCGACCTTGCCGATATTTCATAAAACATTTTGAGGGGGAGCGCGTATGTCCATTTTCGACATCCTGGGTCCCGTGATGGTGGGGCCGTCCAGCTCGCACACCGCCGGGGCGGTGCGTATGGGGCAGATCGTCCGGAGGCTCCTGGGGGGCGAGGTGAAGAGGGCGGATATTCTCCTCTCCGGCTCCTTCGCCCACACCGGGGAGGGCCACGGCACAAAGCGTGCCATCGTGGC
>CANQZF010000132.1 GCA_947628265.1 uncultured Oscillospiraceae bacterium | reverse complement strand
CCTCTCACCTCACCCCTACCCCTCCCCGCCCTGCGGGGAGGGGTTATAAGGAGCGGCTTCGCCGCACATTTGATCATTCGCCGCAAAATTTTGCGGCGAAAACCTTTTTCGGGGGTATTGCGTTTATTTTTATCATCAAATCGATCCACCGCACACGGGCCGATGTGGTCATACTCCAGAGTACTTCCTTCGGTCGTCGGCCCCTACGGCGAGTCTTCGCGTTTAAATATAATATTTCGATTACTGCACCGTCCAAAATTCATGCCGTATGGACCGCCGCCCAGGCGGCCCTACCTCTTCACTTTTCACTCTTCACTCTTACTTTCCCCCCCAAACGCCCGCTCCTCCACATAGGCCATCAGTCTATTTCGCAAAAGCAGGTACGCCCCCACCCCCAACGCCACGCAGCCCAAGGGAAGGAGGGGCCTTGCCCAAATCCCCAGGGCGATCACGGCGGCGAGGTATAAAAATACGGCGATACCGATGTCAAACCTATGCTCCGTCAGCCACTTGTGCCGGAAATACGCCACCCGGTCCGCAAGGCCGAAGGTGACGGAGCCCCGGAGGGCCGCCGTCAGGTTCTCGTCGGCCTTTTTGATGAGCGTCTCCCGGTCCTTAAGCCTCTCACCGGACAAAAGCTCGTTGACGCTGACGCCCAAGAGGCCCGACAGCTCCAAAAGCTTGTCCACGTCGGGCATATATTTTCCCGTCTCCCACCGGGACACGGTCTTATTGGTGACGCCGAGGCGCTCCCCCATCTCCTCCTGGGTCATCCCCCGCTCCCTCCGGAGCGCGGCGATAAACCTCCCCACCTTTTCCTGCTCCACAAGCTCGCCTCCCTTTCACGTTCTGTCCCTATTTTACACCATCCCCGCGAAAAAGTCATGGACACAGAAAGCGAATTGGGCGTTTTCTACTTAATATTATACCAAAAAACCCTTCCTTTTTCAAGACTTGAAGCCCCTGGGGCGTCGGGGTATAATAGGCGGGAAAGGAGAGGATCGTATGACACAGAGGGAAAAGATCACCGCGCTGTCCCTGCTCTGGCGGCGGGCGTGCGAGGTGTTCCCCTATTTTGACCGGGTTGAGCTTGACTGGGACGGGGCGTACGGGGCCTATCTCGATAAGGTGGCGGCTGCCGGGGATGATTTGGATTTTTGGCTCACGCTCATGGAGTTTATGAACCTTCTGGGCGACGGGCACACGGGGTTTACGCCTCCCATGGCCTGGAGACGGGAGCGCGGGGCGCTGCCCTTTAAGTTGGGATACTGCCGGGAGGGGTACTACGTCCGCTCCATTGAAAAAGGCGGCGAGGGACAGCTTTTGGGGCTCGTCCGCAAAATCGGCGGGCGGGATATGGGGAAGCTTCTCCGGGAAGTCTCCCGATACGCATACAGCGTGGAGGGCTATGTCTCCCCCTCCGGCATCTCCTCCGTCCTGCCGCTGCTGCTGACGGGTGAGGAGCACGAGCTGGAGACGGATTTGGGGGTCTATCGCTTTCACCTGCGACACGGGGACGCAGAGCTGATCTCCTCTCCCCCACCGGGTGTGGGGGAGAGGTTTGAGACGATTCCCTCTGAGCGTGCGGACCTCCGGCTCTACGGCGGCGGGGTCTTATACGTCAAGATCGACGACCTCCTGCGCCCAGAGGCATCGGAGAGCGTCGAGGCCGCTCTTCAAGGGGGGAATATCTGCGGCGTTATCCTGGACCTCCGGGAGAACGTCGGCGGCATGACCGCGTACGGGGCCAGGATCGCGGAGCTTTTCATAGACGGAGAGTTCCACAGCTGCCAAAAGCGCACCAGGATCATGGAGGGCGTGGATCTGGCCTCCGGGAGCCAGTTTGCCCAGATGAGCCCGGAGGAGATCCGCGCTCTGGGCAGCGAGGAGGGCGTGGAGGATGCCATAAATCAGTGGAACATGCGGCACTTCCGGCACTACACCGACTCCTTCGGAGCGCCGGGACACAGAAGCGTCTTTTCCGGGCCCTGCGTCCTGCTCACCTCCCGGGGCACGGTCTCGGCGGCGGAGGACCTGACGGCGATGTTCAAATCGAGCCGCAGGGCGAAGCTCCTGGGAACGCCCACCTACGGCTCCACCGGCACGCCCCTCCTGCAGCCCGTCCCCTGCGGAGGTACCGGTCGCGTCTGCTCCGTGGCCTACAAGCTCTTAGACGGCACAGAGTTCATCCGCCGGGGCATCCTCCCGGACGTCCCCGCCGAGACAACCATCGCAGATCTGCGCCAGGGCGTCGACGCCCCCCTTCTCGCCTCCCTCTCCATCCTCCGCTGATCCGCCAATTTGCCTTGAAAAGGACGGGAGCGGGGTTCCAAACCCGCCCGTTTACGCCTCCAATTTTCGTACCGCCCTCATTTAACGCAGAACGTCACGTAGGGGCCGACGACCTCGTCGGCCTGTTCCCCCAACTTCCGTCACGCCCCCATAAAAGGTTTGCGGCTGCGCCGCACATTTGATTATTCGCCGCAAAATTTTGCGGCGAAAACCGTTTCCGGGGATGGCGCATTGGTTGGTGAGATGTACACCGAAGAACGGGCCGGCACGGTGTCCGGCCCCTACGGCGTTGTCCGGGGGTAGGTACATTGAAAAAGCCCCTCCCTCTGGGAGGGGGCAGGGGGTGGGCCCTCCCGGAGGGAGGGGCAAAGACGGGGGACGGGCGGGTCCCAGACCCGCCCGCTTTTTTCAATATTTTTTGCGGGGCTTTGCCTCGCAAAAAATCCCTTTTGTCACGGTGAGTGTGCGAGCGCAGCGAGTGCGCGAACCGTGACAGCAGGAAAAACTCCCCTGAATTCCGCAGAATTCAGGGGAGTTTTTCCGCACGCATCCTATTGGCATTTGAAGCCCGCTTCGCGGGCTTCAAAGCCAGCTCACACGCATCCCTGTGCCTTCATGGACTCGGCGACCTTGAGGAAGCCGGCGATGTTGGCGCCGGCCATGTAGTTGCCGGGCATACCGTACTCCTTGCTGGCCGCGTCGCAGGCGGCGAAGATGCTCTTCATGATGCCGTGGAGCTTGCCGTCCACCTCCTCGAAGGTCCAGCTGAGACGGGCGCTATTTTGGCACATCTCGAGGCCGGAGGTGGCCACGCCGCCGGCGTTGGCGGCTTTGGCGGGGCCGTAGAGCATCTTATTGGCGAAATAGACCTCGATGGCCTCGGGGGTGGAGGGCATGTTGGCACCCTCGGAGACGCAGTAGCAGCCGTTCTTCGCAAGAATTTCGGCGCTCTCCTTATTGATCTCGTTCTGGGTGGCGCAGGGCAGGGCGATGTCGCAGGGGATGGTCCAGATGCCGGAGCAGCCCTCGTGATACTCGGCCTGGGGGTGGGTGGCGACATACTCCTTAATGCGCTTGCGCTCCACCTCTTTGAGCTGCTTGACGGCGGCGAAGTCCACGCCGTTGGGGTCGTAGATGTAGCCGTTGGAGTCGGACATGGCCACGACCTTGGCGCCCAGCTGGGTGGCCTTCTGGAGTGCGTAAATGGCCACGTTGCCGGAGCCGGAGATCACCACGGTCTGGCCCTCAAAGGACTTGCCGTTGGCGCGGAGCATCTCGTCGGTGAAGTAGCAAAGGCCGTAGCCGGTGGCCTCGGTGCGGGCTAAGGAGCCGCCGTAGGGGATGCCCTTGCCGGTGAGAATGCCGGACCACTCGCCGGTGAGCTTCTTATACTGGCCGAACATATAGCCGATCTCCCGGCCGCCCACGCCGATGTCGCCGGCGGGGACGTCGATGTCCTTGCCGATGTGGCGGTAGAGCTCGTTTATGAAGCTCTGGCAGAAGCGCATGATCTCGTTATCGGACTTGCCCTTGGGGTCGAAGTCAGAGCCGCCCTTGGCACCGCCCATGGGGAGGGTGGTCAGGCTGTTTTTGAAGATCTGCTCAAAGCCCAGGAACTTGATGATGCTGAGATTGACGGAGGGGTGAAGCCGGAGGCCGCCCTTATAGGGGCCGATGGCGTCGTTGAACTGGATGCGGTAGCCGCGGTTGACCTGGATGTTCCCCTTGTCGTCCACCCAGGGGACCCGGAAGATGATCTGGCGATCGGGCTCCACGATGCGCTCCATGACGTTGGCGGCCACGAGGTCGGGCCGGCGCTCGATGACGGGCTCCAGGGTCTCCAGGACCTCGGTGACGGCCTGGATGAACTCGGGCTCGGCGGGGTTGCGCTTCTTCACTGTCTCAAGGACGGACTGGAGATACGCGTTCTTCATTTATGAAACCTCCAAAATAAAATTATTTCAACACAAAAAAAGGAACGGCCTGTGGCATACGCGGGCAAAAGCCCGCGACGCCCTTGCCGTTAACGGTCTTCATTTTATTCCTTTAAAGCGGTGTTGTCAATGGGCAATCCATATAAAAACGAATTTTCATTGGAGCAATCTTGCAAATAGTATACAAAAGCCCCCTCCCCCGCCCTTGCGCCGGAAAATTTTATGTGGTATTTTTATATTTATTCGTAACCAGCCGCTTTGATTTGCGAGTTTAGGGGTGAGGAGGCGAGAGGCATGGAGGATACCAAAATCGTGGAGCTCTACTGGGCGCGCGACCAGAGGGCCATCGACGAGACGGCGGCGAAATACGGGCGGTTTTTAAATCATCTGTCCATGAATGTCCTCCAAGACCGGGAGGACGCGGACGAGTGCGTCAACGACACGTACCTGGCCGCCTGGAGCTCCATGCCGGAGCACCGGCCCGAAAAGCTGGGGGCGTATCTTGCCAAGCTCACCCGGAGGCTGAGCCTCACCCGTCTGCGCTCGCGCCTTGCCAAAAAGCGGGGCCCGGGGGAGGCGGAGGCGGCCATCGAGGAGCTGGCGGAGGTCCTGCCCTCTGAGGAAAACACGGAAAAGGCGGTGGAGGCGGCGGAGCTTGCCCGGGCGCTGGACCGCTTTCTGGACGGGCTCCCCCAGCGGGAGCGGGCGGTCTTTCTCCGGCGGTACTTCGGCTTTTCGCCCCTTCGCGTCATAGCAAAGGACACCGGGATCAGCGAGGGGGCGGTCAAGCAGTCCCTCCACCGGACCCGGGTGAAGCTGCGCTCATTCCTTGAAAAGTCTAATGGTGTGAAGTCAAGAATGCAATAAGAGAAAATTTGCGAAAGAAGTACCCCAAAAGAGTAGTAA
>CANQZF010000131.1 GCA_947628265.1 uncultured Oscillospiraceae bacterium | reverse complement strand
ACCATGGGCCCCACCATCGGCATGATCAACAACTTCGGCCTCTCCGCCATCGGCATGGGCGGCGCGGTGCTGTACCTCTTAAAGATCGTGGGCCTTGAGCAGATCTCCAGCTTCGTCCTCTACTCTAGGAAGTTCTCCGGGCCCATCAACGAGATCTCCAACATTATAAACGAAATCTACTCCGCCCTGGCCGCCGCCGAGCGGGTCTTCGAGTTCCTGGACGAGCCGGAGGAGCCGAAGGACGCGGAGGACGCGCTGGAGCTCACAAACTGCCGGGGCGACGTGCGGGTGGACGACGTGAGCTTTGGCTACACCCCGGAAAAGCGCATATTGAAAAACATCTCCCTCACCGCGAAACCCGGCCAGACCGTGGCCATCGTGGGCCCCACCGGGGCGGGGAAGACCACCATCATCAACCTTTTGATGCGCTTTTACGACGTGGACACCGGCGGGATATACGTGGATGGATACGAGGAGCGGGAGTACACCCTCCAAAGCCTGCGCCGGGGCTACGCCATGGTGTTGCAGGACACCTGGGTCTTCAACGGCACCATCTTCGACAACATAGCCTACGGTAAGGAAAACGCCACCGAGGAGGAGGTGGTCCGGGCCGCCAAGGCCGCCATGATCCACGGCTACATCATGCGCCTGCCCCAGGGGTACAAGACCGTCATCAGTGAGGACGGCGGCAATATCTCCAAGGGCCAAAAGCAGCTTCTGACCATCGCCCGTGCCATGCTCTACAACACCAGTATGCTCATATTGGACGAGGCCACCTCCAACGTGGACACCACCACCGAGCGCCAGGTCCAGAGCGCCATCCGGGGCCTCATGCGGGGCAAGACCAGCTTCGTCATCGCCCACCGCCTCAGCACCATCCAGAACGCCGACCAGATATTGGTCATCGACCACGGCGAGCTGGTGGAGCAGGGGACCCACGAGGAGCTTATGAAGAATAAGGGCTTCTACTATAAGCTCTACGCCAGCCAGTACGAATAAAATGATCCTCCTTCCGGGAAAGCCGGAAGGAGGAATTTTTTACTTATCGCACAGGAACGTGGCCACGCCGGCGTCGATACGGCGGATGGTGGTGCCGTGAAACTCCACAGTCGGGCCGGTGAGCTGGCCGTCCAGGATCGCCTGGGCCGCCGCCTTGAGGCGGGGGATAATGTCCGGCGTCACGGGGCAGGAGGCGTGGGAGGGGTAGATGAGGTCAAAGCGGTCACGCAGCTTTTCCAGCTTCTCAAGGCTCGCCACATAGGCGTGCAGCTCCCGCTGGGGCCCGAACATGAAGATGCTCCCGTCCTGCACCGGGTCGCCGCCGAAGAGGGCGCGGGAGCTCCTGTCCAGCACCGTGACGCTCCCCGGCGTGTGGCCGGGGAGGTGGAGGATCTCCAGCTCCCGTCCGCCAAGATCGATGACGTCCCCATCCCAGACGGGGAGAAAGCGCCCGGAGCGGCCCTGGGACTTGTAAAAATTCGTGGCCTCCGCCGGGTGCATGTAAAACTCCTCAAACTGCCCCACGGAGCCGATGTGGTCCGGGTCCGCGTGGGTGATGAGAAGCGACACCGGAACGCTGACAAGGCCCTCCGCAATGTCCCGGGCGTTATGTACCGTCATTCCGCAGTCCACCAGCAGCGCCCGCGCGTCCCCCGCCAGCAGAAAAAACCGCACACCCCCGTCCTCAATACGCCAGGTCCGGTGGTCGATATTCAGAATTTCCATATTCATTCTCCTTATCTCGTGTTATACCACGCCGGCACGATCTTGCGCATGTTGTCATACCAGCGGAGAATATCCTTTGCTTGGTTCAGCATCGTCTCCACCTCGCCCTGGCCGAAGGGGATCGCCCAGTAAACGGAAGAGAGGGTGTTGCTGGCGATGTAGAGGGCCAGAAGTTTCCAGAATTCCGGCGGGACGGCGCCCTCAAAGTAGCCGTCCACCATGCCGGAGGCGAAGAGCGGGGAGCACTGGGCGCTCCACACGATGCGGTTGAATTCCTCCCACGGGTCGCCAAAATCATAGCGGTCAAAGTCGATGATTTGCAGCTTCCCCTCCCGGTCAATCATCATGTTTCCGATGTGGTAGTCGCCGTGCTGAAACCCCTGCGGCCGGCCCTTCAAGAGATGGCGGTTTTCCCGTATGTAGTCCAGGAACGCCTGTCCGTTTTCATAATGGATCACACACTCCATATATTTCTGGATTTTGTAGTCCATCTTCCGATTAAAACGGCTCTCCCAGTCCTCCTGGGTCTCCGGGGCGGGTATGGAGTGAATTTTGCGCAAAATCTGTCCGGCGTCCACCCCGTAGGCGTATTGCCGCGCCTCCGGCAGGAGGGGGACCGCGCTCTCCGCGTCCTCCCCGTCGATCCAAGTCTCAACGGTATACACCCCGTCCTCGCGGACGCCAAACTCAACGGGCCCGCACATGGGAACGCCCAGGGCCGCGACCCGCCGCTCCATCCGAAACGCCTCCGCCCGCCCCGCGCTTTTCTCCCTGGGCGTTATTCGCAAAAGATAGTTTGTCCCGTCAGCGGTCACGGCGCGGTATTTCCAATCCCCCGACCAGCCTTTATGGATCGGTTCCATGCTTACAAATTCCATTTACTACCTCCGAAGGGCGCGGCGCTTATTCCTCAAACTTGACCGACGTAAGCTCGCCCCACAACGAACCCGCGACATCGGAAATGATGTTTTTCTCCTGTTGCGATACGGATTTGAACATTGTGATCGACAATTTCCCGTTTTTCTTTTTCCATTTGCCGACTACTTCGCCATTGACTAAGAGCGCGGGCATGACGATTCCCGCCAAATTGAATATCTCCCTCCTGTTTTCCGGGCTCAAAAAGAGGCTCTCCCGTTTCTCATGAGCCAGAAGAAGCTGGTCAAAGCCCGCGAGGAATAAGCATTTGGGAATTGGCTGGTCGTATGCCTGATGATCGTCGATATAGTAATAAGTCCTGCCCTCACATTCCGCCGTTGATACAGGCAGACGGGAGAGCCAGTCCTTGACCTGGGCGGCTGTGGCGTGGAAATAGTACATGGCGTCGTGAACGGTGGAGGGGCCCATGTGCGTAAAATACCGGCGGGCCATTTCAAGCCGCGCCTCCCCCTCCGGGATGGGCGTAAACGCGGGGGAGAGGCAGAAAGCTTTTTCCTCCTGGACGACATAGTTCATAAATCCGCGTTCGCACATTTCACGGATGCCGCCGCCCCACCCGTCGAACATACTGCTTTCCTCCGGCCCGGTCATGCCCTTTTGCCGGCATACATCCTTTAATTCCTCTCTCGTAAGCGCGGAGCTCTGGAGCGCCTCCATGATCACATTTACAAAATAAGTCTGCCGCTCCGGCGTCAGCGCCCACGTATCACGCTGATTCCAAAAGGACTCTCCGTGCCAATCGTTCCGCCGGTAATCCCGCCCATTATTGCAGTGAATAAATAATGGCAGATCGTCTTCCGCGAATACGTGGACCGTCCCTCTGACCGTCCAGTTCTTCACAACGCCGTCTTTGACCGAGTCCTCCCGATAATCAAAACACCGTATTTTCAGCGCGTGCATGGCGTTTGCCATGAATTGCGCCTGAACACCGCAAAGGTCGTGAAGCACCGTCATTTTATCCGCGGGCGTTATGAGATGCTGATTGGTCAGCTGACGGAGCTTCAGTTCTTCAATGGTCATGATGAGCCCGCCCTTTTTTCGTCCCTCTGTATGAATCATTCATATCTGCCCTGTTGCATTTTACAAAATCCGTCTTCATCGGCCATTCGGCGATGAGGGGCCCGGTTATTCCTCATTATCCTCTTCGTCGAAGGAAATTTCGCTGTAATCGGCGTCGATAACAGTACCTTCTTTTATGTTTTTGACAAAAGTATCCTCTTCAGATGAAGAAATATGGTGGGGGTTTGAGAGCATAGTATCCTGAAGAGCGTTTTTTAATCTATAGCAGCACGGTTTAAATGAAAAGAAGGTTATCCCGCCGCCGATAACGCCGCCGACAACAGGAATTGCTTTCCTGAAAAATCCTGCAAAAAGAGATTTTGTCATTTTTATGCCAAACCATTTTGCGATAGCTTTCACTAACGGATAGAAAGTCCCCTTGGTCAGCGCCGTATTCAGTAATTTCTTTTCAACGCCTACCGCCAGCGCCTTTGCCATGCCCTTAATGGCGTTATTGGCTCCGGCAACGCCGTTCATGACCCCGATACACAGTATGATTTGATTGATCGTCTGACTGTCAAGCTGCAGCCCGTCTTCGCCGGAATCAATTTCGGGGAAACCGTAAAGGTAAAGCAGCTTTTGCGTCGCGCGGAGCGTATATCCGTAATACTGAACGATGTCGGCCGGAATAGTTGCCATCATTGCCCAGCCGCCGGGAGCGCCCAACGCGGCGGAAATGCCTGACACACAGTTCCGCTCATATTTGATAACCTCATCCGCTATTTTGTCTATTTCGTCAGCGGGGATCCCGGCTTGAGCGGGAGTGGTCGCGATCGCCCTGTCAACGACCTCCTGCGAATGGTTTTTGAACAGCTCTCTGTTCAGAAAGCTCGCTCTTTTGATATGTACGCCGGGCATTTTGACAGCTAAAACTATAATATCCTCAATATCAACAGAGCCGTTTTCATTTTGGTCCAACGCTTTTATGAACGAGTCTTTCGCCTTGATAAAGGCGTTTTTATCCTGCAGATCCTGTTTGTTCGTGTTCATCGAATGACCTCCTGTTTCTTTTGCGTTTTATGGTTTGCCGTTTAGTCTTTTTTAGACATCAACACCACCGTCTCCACATGCTCGGTTCTCGGGAACATGTCCACGGCCTCGGCTTTGGCGGGGGCGTAGTTGAGAGCGGTGAAGAGCTTGAGGTCCCGGGAGAGGGTGGCGGGGTCGCAGGAGACGTAGACCACGCGCTCCGGGGACATCTGGGCTATGGTTTCGATGACCTCCGGGGACAGGCCCCGGCGGGGCGGGTCCACGACGATGACGTCCGGGCGGACGCCGTCCTGAGAGAGCTTTCGGGCGACGTCGGAGGCGTCGCCGCAGAAAAACTCCGCATTTTCAATATGGTTGCGAAGGGCGTTTTGTTTGGCGTCCTCGATGGCCTCCGGGACGATCTCCGCGCCGATGACGCGCTTCGCGCGTCTGGCAAGGCACAGCGTG
>CANQZF010000130.1 GCA_947628265.1 uncultured Oscillospiraceae bacterium | reverse complement strand
CAATGACGCCGCCGATGGTGACGGGGACGCCGGGACGGGTACGCCGGATGGCGGCGAAGACCAGCGCCCCGCACACGCAGATAAGGGCCATATTGTCCGCAAGCCCCGCGAAGCACACGGCCAGGATGAGGGCGTAGCCCAGCATCGCCGTGCCCAGGGCCGCCTTGAAGATCTGGGTGTTGCCGAACTTTTTCCGGAGCAGCGGATAGACCACCATCATGCCCAAAATCTGGAACACCCCGCCCACCATGGTGAAGAGAGTGTAGCTGTTCTTCCACCCCTCCCCGCCGATGTCGTACTTGAAGAAGTAGATGACGAGGTTGGAGGTCAGGTAGAGCGCGGCGTTTATGAGGAGGATGGCGAGAACGGTGATCATGGCCTGGTCGTTGCGGAAGAGGGCCTTGAACATCTGGGGGACGGTGGAGGTCTCCATCCTGCCGATGTCGTGCTCCTTCACCTTGAGGCAGCAGACGATCTCCGTCACCACGAAGATGACGCCCACGATGAGGGCGAAGATGCCGAAGCCCTGCCGCTCATTGGCGCCGCCCAGAAGCTCCACCATCTTGACGGTCCCCACGGTGATGAGGGCGGAGCCCACCCCGGCGCAGGTGCGGCCCACGACGGACAGGTTCTCCCGGTCCTGGGGCGTGTCGGTGATGGCGGGGATCATGGACCAGTAGGGGATGTCCATCATGGTGTAGGTGACGCCCCAGAGGATGTAGACCACGGAGAAGAACACCATAAGGCCCGTTTTCCCCAGATCCGGCGCGGAGAAGAGGGCGTAGAGGGCGAAGGCGTTGAGCACCGTCCCGGATAAAAGCCACGGGCGGAACCGGCCCCAGCGGGTCTTTGTCTTGGCCACGAGAATTCCCATGAACGGGTCGTTGAGGGCGTCAAATACCCGCGCGATCATGAGGATCAGTCCCACAAACGTGGCGGACAGGCCCATGACGTCCTGGTAGTAGTACATGACATAGCTTGCCGACAGGGCGTACACCATGTCCTTGCCCACGGCCCCAATACCGTAGGCGGCTTTTTGGAATTTTGTCAGCTTCACAAGGAGTCTCTCCCCTCATTTTTGATACCCATATTATGCAATATTTGAATTTGATAAGCAAGCCAAAGATGAAAAATCGACGCTATGCACAAATAATACCCCGGATTTTTGTACAAAAAGGGGGCACTGGATTGCGCAAAATCCACATGGGGAGAGGGCCCTGCCGCGCCTTTCCGGGCGGCCCGGGAGACTTTTTTCGCCGATTGGGCTTATTTGGGTTGAAGAAAGGGGAAAGATGTGTTATAATTCTTAAAATTATAGGCTGGGCGCCTCTGTGGAGGTATGGAAAATGATCTCAACGAAGATGATAAAGATGACCGAGGGCGGCAGCGCCATCCGGGCGATGTTTGAGGAGGGCGCGCGCCTGGCGGCGCTCTACGGACGGGAGAACATCTACGATTTCTCCCTGGGAAACCCCAATATCCCCGCGCCGGAGAAGGTCCGGGAGTCCATTCTGCGCGTGACGCGGGAGACGGACCCCATGGAGCTCCACGGGTATATGTCCAACTCTGGCTACCCGGAGGTCCGGGCAAAGGTGGCCGCGTCCCTGAACCGACGCTTCGGCACCAATTTTGATGAGGGCAACATCCTCATGACCGTGGGCGCCGCCGGGGGTCTCAACGTGCTTTTAAAGACGCTTTTGAACCCAGGGGACGAGGTCCTGGTCTTTGCCCCGTATTTTTTGGAGTACGGCAACTACGTCTCCAATTTTGACGGCGTTTTGAAGGCCATTCCCGCAAACGTCAAGGGCCATTTCCAGCCCGACGCCGAGGCGCTGAGGAAGTATATCACCCCCAAAACCAAGGCCCTTATCCTCAATAACCCCAATAACCCCACGGGCGTCATCTACACCGCCGAGACCATCCGCGCCATCGCGGCGGTGCTGGAGGAGAAGGAGGCCGAGTACGGCACCAGCATCTACCTCATCTCCGACGAGCCCTACCGGGAGCTGGCCTACGACGGAAGGGAGGTCCCCTGGCTCACCGAGTTTTACAAAAATACCCTGGTGGGCTACTCCTGGTCCAAGTCCCTGTCCCTCCCCGGCGAGCGCATCGGGTACGTGGTCGTCCCCTCGGAGTGCGACGACGCCGGACTCATCTTTGACGCCGCCGTCATTGCCAACCGCATTTTGGGCTTTGTCAACGCCCCCTCCTTACAGCAGCGTGTGGTGGCGGAGTGCCTGGAGGAACAGGCGGACGTGGCGGCCTACGACAAAAATAGAAAGGCCCTCTACGCGGGCCTTACGGACTGCGGCTTTGAATGCGTCTACCCCGACGGGGCCTTCTATATGTGGATGAAGACGCCGGGGGACGATAAGGAGTTTGTGGAGCGGGCCAAAAAGCACAACATTTTGGTCGTTCCGGGCCGGAGCTTCGACTGCCCGGGCTATGTGCGCATCGCCTACTGCGTGAGCTACGATATGATCATAAGATCCCTCCCGGCCTTCCGGGCCCTGGCGGGGGAGTACGGACTTTCAAAATAAAGAGTTTCGAGGAAAGCGTTATGGAAAACAAGGAAAATACACCGAAAAAAGTGATGCTCTCCGGCATCCAGCCCAGCGGGGATCTGCACCTGGGGAACTACCTGGGGGCCATCAAGAACTGGGCGGAGCGGGCAAACGACTACGACTGCTTCTACTTCATGGCGGATATGCACACCATCACCGTCCGCCAGAACCCCGCCGATTTGCGCCGCCGGACGTTGGAGCAGCTGGCCCAGTATATCGCCTGTGGTCTGGACCCGGAGCGCAACACCCTCTTCATCCAGTCCCACGTCCACCAGCACGCGGAGCTTGGCTGGGTGCTCAACTGCTACACCATGTTCGGGGAGCTTAGCCGCATGACCCAGTTCAAGGACAAGTCCGCAAAGCACCAGGAGAACGTGAACGGCGGGCTTTTCACCTACCCCTGCCTCATGGCGGCGGACATCCTCCTCTATCAGCCCGACTATGTGCCGGTGGGGGAGGACCAGAAGCAGCACGTGGAGCTTTGCCGGAACATCGTCCAGCGCTTCAACGGCATCTATGGCGACGTCTTTAAAATGCCGGAGCCCTACATCCCCAAGGCGGGAGCCCGTGTCATGGGCCTGTCCGCCCCGGAGTCGAAGATGAGCAAGTCCGCGCCGGAGGGGTGCGTCTTCCTCATGGAGTCCCCGGAGGACATCGCCCGCAAATTCAAAAGGGCCGTCACCGACTCGGACACCGAGCACTGCGTCCGCTACGACCCGGAGCACAAGCCGGGGGTCTCCAACCTCATGACCGTCTACGCCGCCGTCACCGGCAAGAGCTATGACGAGATCGAAAAGGAGTTTGAGGGCCAGGGCTACGGCGCCTTCAAGCCCGCCGTGGGCGAGGCCGTCATCGAGACCCTGCGGCCCATCCGGGAGGAGACGGAGCGCCTTTTGAAGGACAAGGCGTATCTGGAGGGCGTCTACCGCAACGGCGCGGAGCGGGCCTCCTATGTAGCCGAAAAGACCCTCCGGAAAGTTTACAAAAAGGTGGGCTTTTTGCCCCGATAAAAGCAGAGAACAAAGGAAATCCGTATGAACATAGAATTGAGTGACCTTTTAACGATCGCCCTTACCCTGGCGGTGTCCATCGTGGTGTGCTTCGCCATGACGCCCCTGGTGCGCTCCTTCGCCGTGCGGGTGGGCGCCGTGGACGTGCCCAAGGACAACCGGCGTATGCACGACCACCCCATCCCGCGGCAGGGGGGCCTCGCCATCTTCCTGGGGTTTCTCATGGCGGTGGTGCTGTTCGCCGACCTCGACCGGCAGGTGCAGGGCATCCTCTTAGGCTCCGTGATCATTGTCACCGTGGGGGCCATCGACGACATCGTGCCCCTCCCGGCGCTTTTGAAGTTCGCGGTGCAGATCGCCGCCGCCGGGGTGGCCGTGGCTTTCGGGGTGCGCTTTGAGTTCATCGCCAACCCCATCTTCTGGAGCGACACCCGGTATATCTATTTCGGGGCCTGGTCCATCCCCATCACCATCTTCTGGATCGTGGGCATCACCAACTCCATAAACCTCATTGACGGCCTGGACGGCCTCGCGTGCGGCGTATCGGCCATCTCCTCTTTGTCGTTTTTGGTCATCTCCCTGGTGCTGGAGCAGGTGAACGTCGCCATATTGCTGGCGGCGATTTTGGGGGCGTGCCTGGGCTTCATCCCCTACAACTTAAACCCCGCCAAGATCTTCATGGGGGACACCGGGGCGCTGCTTCTGGGGTATATTTTGTCCACGGTATCGGTCATCGGGCTATTCAAATTTTACGCCATCATCTCCTTCGCCGTGCCCCTTCTGGCCCTGGCGCTGCCCATTTTCGACACCAGCTTTGCCATCATCCGGCGGCTCTTGAAGGGCCAGAACCCCATGAGCCCGGACCGGGGGCACCTGCACCACCGGCTCATCGACATGGGCCTTAGCCAGAAACAGGCCGTGGCGGTGCTCTACTCCATCTCCGCCGTCCTGGGCCTCTCCGCCGTGCTCATCGCCACCAGCGGGGAGATGAAGGCATTGATGCTGGTGCTGGCCTTCAGCGTGGCCATCATCATCGGCATCGCCCTTTTGAAGAGCCACGACGACAAGGTTCTGGAGAAAAAAGAGCAGGAGTCCCAAACGGAGGCCACCGCCATGGAAAAGGAGCCCCACAGCGAGGAAGCCGAAAAAGAAAACGAAGACAGGGAGGGCTAAAAACCTCCCTGCCTGTCATTTATCCTTGTCCTTATGAAAAATGGACAGCCCCACCACGATCAAAATGATAAGGAACTCCTCGTCATGGCTCTCGGAGTAGAGAAAGAGGAGCATCGCCGCCAAAAAGAGGTCCCCGGAGTCGATCCCCTCCGGCAGCAGCGCCCCCAGCGCCCCCGTGAGATCGTTCCGGCGGGCCGGCCCGCCCTTCGGATTTTCCGGTGGGGGAGGGGGAGGCGGCGCGGCCTTCTTTTCCTCCCCCCGGGGCTCAGGCTGAGGCCGGGGCGGGGGAGCGGGACGGGATCGGGTCTGGCGGTAGTACCACTGGGGCTGGGGATACCGTCTATAAGCCGAGATCCAGATCACCCCCAAATTCCTTTATGGCCGCCCGGGCCACCCGGGCGAGGCGCGCGATCTTCACGGC
>CANQZF010000129.1 GCA_947628265.1 uncultured Oscillospiraceae bacterium | reverse complement strand
GACCTCGTGGAGGGTGTGGTCCTCCACGGTGGCCACGTCGTAGGCGGCGATGTCCCCGGCGGTCATCATCCCCCGGAGGCGCCCGTCCTCGTCGGCGATGGGGATGGCGGAGATGTGCTTGTCCGCCTCCATGGCCGACCAGACGCGGCTCAGGGTGACGCCCTCACTCAAAATGGGCGGGGTGTCGAAGTCCAGGTCCTGGACCTGGGTGCGCATATCCTTTACATAAATGGGCGGCTCGAAGCCGAAGCGCCCGAGGATCATCTGGGTCTCGTCGGAAAGGTGCCCCAGCCGCGCGGCCACGTATTCCCGATTGCCCGTGGCATTGCGCAGGGCGGCGTAGCCCAAAGCGGCGACGATGGAGTCCGTATCCGGGTTGCGGTGTCCGGTGACGTAGATCTTTTCCATGCTCTCTCCCCCTTTATGAGTTACAGCATACACGAAAATTTTAGAAATGCCAAGGGCAAACTTGAAATATTTTTGGAACGGCGTTAAAATGTCCTATAGTCACGTGAAGGAGGGGGCAAATGGACAGGAAAAACGAGCTTCTGCGCAAGACCTTCGGCTGGACCTCCTTCCGGGAGGGGCAGGAGGAGCTGGTGGACGCCGTGCTTTCGGGCCGGGACGTCTTTGGCGTCATGCCCACCGGGGGCGGAAAGAGCCTCTGCTACCAGCTGCCGGCGCTGCTGCTGCCGGGGGTGACGCTGGTGGTGTCGCCCCTCATCTCCCTCATGAAGGACCAGGTCATGGCCCTCCGGTCCCTGGGGGTCCCGGCGGCGTACATCAACAGTTCCCAGTCCTCCGAGGAGGCCCGCCGGGTCTACGCCGGGATGCGCGCCGGGGAATATAAGCTCCTCTACATAGCCCCGGAGCGCCTGACGCTGGAGGGCTTCACCGAGGCGGCCCGGAGCCTCACCGTCCCCCTCATCGCGGTGGACGAGGCCCACTGCATCTCCCAGTGGGGCCAGGATTTCCGGCCCAGCTACCTGAAGATCCCGGATTTTATCTCCCGCCTTGACCGCCGGCCCACCCTTGCGGCCTTCACCGCCACGGCCACGCCGGAGGTCCGGGGGGACGTGGAGCGGCTTTTGGGGCTCCGCTCCCCCCTGCACGTGGTCACGGGCTTCGACCGGCCAAATCTGCGCTTTGACGTTCTGAAGCCCCACAAGAAATATGACGCCCTTTTGGGGCTTCTGCGCACCCGCCGGGACAGGACCGGCATCGTCTACTGCTCCACAAGGCGCGAGGTGGAGCGGGTCTGCGAGGCCCTGCGCCTCGACGGCTACGCCGCCACCCGCTACCACGCCGGCCTCGAGGACGAGGAGCGGCGGCGCAACCAGGAGGACTTCCTCTACGACCGGAGCACCGTGATGGTGGCCACCAACGCCTTTGGGATGGGGATCGACAAGTCCAATGTCAGCTTCGTCATCCACTACAACATGCCAAAATCCCTGGAGGCCTACTACCAGGAGGCGGGCCGGGCCGGGCGGGACGGCTCCCCGGCGGACTGCGTGCTCCTATATAGCCCCGGCGACATCTACACCGCCCGGATGCTCATCGAGTCCAGTGCCGAAAACTCGGAGCTCACACCGGAGGAGCGCGCCCGGGTGACGGAGCGCGACTATGAGCGCCTGGAGCGGATGACGGAATACTGCCACACCACCGGCTGTTACCGGGGGTATATTCTGGACTACTTCGGTCAGGCCCACGGGGAGAGATGCGGAAACTGTGGCAACTGCGACGGGAGCTTTACGGAGCTTGACATCACGAGGGAGGCCCAGATGGTCCTCTCCTGCGTCCTGCGGGTCCACGACAAGCTGGGGTATTACGTGGGCCAGGGCCTCATCGGCCGCGTCCTCCGGGGCGGGCGGGACAAACGGATCTTTGCCCTGGACCTCGATGGCCTTTCCACCTATGGGATCATGCGGGGGACCGCCGCCGGGAGGCTGCGGGATATATTCGACGCCCTTTTGGAGGCCGGGTATCTCCGGAAGGACGGGGACCACGGGACGATCCTCCCCACCCCGGCGGCCAGGGAGGTGCTGTTCCACGGAAAAGCCGTCGCCATGCGGGTCAAAAGCGGGCCCGAGGCCGTCCGGGAGCGGACCTCCTCCCGCTCCGGCAGGACCGCGCGGGTCCCGGAGCCGGAGTACACGGAGCCCGGAGACGCCGACAACCGGCTCTTGGAGGCCCTGAAGCTCCTGCGGCTCCAGATCGCCCGGGAGGAGGGGGTCCCGCTCTACGTGGTCTTCTTCAACGCCACCCTTACGGAGATGGTGCGGCGCAAGCCCCGGAACATGGGGGAGTTTTTGGAGGTCCCGGGCGTCGGGACCGTGAAGGCCGGACGCTACGGGGAACTTTTCATGGACGAAATCAAAAAATGTTTGTAGGTTTTTCTTGAAAAACCCCGCTTTTCGTGGTATAGTTTTTTGTGTAAAACTTTAACAGCCCAAAGAAATCATTTTTATGGAGGATAATCGCATGAAAAAGAAACTTTTAGCCGCGCTGCTGGCAGTGTGCCTTGTGGTGGCGATGGCGCCCTCGGCGTACGCCGCGGACAGCGACGTCCCCGGGGACGACGGCGTGGGAAGCGGCGACGGCATGGTGATCTCGCCCAACCCCAACGTCTCCGGCAGACATTTCACGGACCGCGACCACTCCGACCTCAATTTTGAGGACATGAAGTATACGGCCGTCTCCGAAAAGGAGATGCTGGACTCCATCGACGCGGTGAAGGCCCTCATCGGCGACGCCAAGAACGCCCAGAAGGTGGAGGAGCTTTTCAAGGTGGCCGCCGATAACTTCATGACCATCCAGGCCAACATCCAGCTTTTGAACATCCGCACCGCCCAGGACACCACCGACGAGGAGAGCGCCGACCTCTACGAGTCCGAGTACGCCCTCTACGTGGAGATCTTCGACCCCTTCATCTTCCTGGTGCAGGACATCCTCAAGTCCCCCTGCAAGGACTACTTCGTGGAGCAGGAGAAGCTGACCCAGGACGACATCGACTCCTACCTTGAGTACGGCGGGATGACCGAGGAGGAGAAGCAGCTCAATACCGAGCTCTCCGGCATCGAAGACGAGTACTGGGAGGCGTATTACGACGAGTCCGCCAGCGACAAGGCGTACTACAAGGCCCTGGGAGAGGTCTTCATGCACGCCCTCAGCATCAATAAGGCCCTGGCGGACCTGGACGAGGACTACGATAACTACGTGGACTACGCCTACGAGACCGTTTACAGCCGGGGCTACGACGTGGATACGGCCAAGAAATTTACCGAGGCCGTCCGGGAGTACGTCGTCCCCCTCTATTACGATATGTACGACCTCTACGGTATCGACGCCAACGTGGATTTCACGGCCTATGAGGATTACTTCAACGGGGATTACTCCGGCAAGGACACCCTGGACGCCATCCGGCCCTACATCGAAAAGCTCTCCCCGGAGCTTCTGGAGACCTGGGACTACATGATCGGCCACGGGCTCTACGACATCGAGGCCCGGAAGGGCAAGGCCGACCAGGGCTTCACCACCCAGATCGACGCCTACGGCGCCCCCTTCTTCTTTTACACCCCCTATGAGTACGTGGGCGATTTCTCCACCATCATCCACGAGTTCGGCCACTACAACAACGCCTACTGGCACGCCTCCGGCTGGAACGACGGCAGCTGCTCCACCGACGTGGCGGAGGTCCACTCCCAGTCCCTGGAGCTGCTGTTTACCCAGTATTATGAGAACTTCTTCGGGAAAATGGCCCCCTGCTTTACCGATATGGTGCTGTGCAACATCTTAAACGGCGCCATCATCAACGGCGCGCTCTACGGCGAGCTGGAGATCTACGCCTACACCACCCCCGACGTCACCATCGGCATGATCAACAAAAAGTACACGGAGCTGTGCGACGAGTATGGCGTGGAATACGAAAACCCCAACGAGTGGCTGGAGATCCACCACCTGACCACCCAGCCCATGTACTACATAAGCTACGCCACCTCCGGCATCGGCGCTCTCTACTTCTACGCCTACGCCCTGGAGAACGGCTTTGACGCCGCCGTGGACCAGTACCTCACCTTCGTCTCCCAGTCCCCCTACGACTACTTCCAGGACCAGTTTGAGAACGTCTGCGGCGTGGACCCCCTGGACCCGGAGTACGTGGAGCTCATCGTGGACACCCTCTATGAGGACCTGGACATCGAAAACCGCGCCCACCCCAAATATTACTCCGACGTGGACGAGGACAATGAGTACTACGACCTGGTCACCGACATGACCATGGCCGGGTGCTTCGTGGGCTTCCCGGACGGGACCTTCAGGACCGACAACCCCGGCACCCGCGCCGAGACCGCCCAGATGCTCTACAACACCTTCGGCGGCGGCGAGAAGGCCGAGAAGGACTACTTCACCGACGATAACGGGACCTGGTACGAGGACGCCGTCAACTGGTGCGCGGATTACGGTATCTTCTTCGGGTGCGACGTGAACGGCGAGACCGTCTTCTGGGGCGACCGGGCCATCAACCGCCAGGAGCTGACCGTCGTCTTCTGCCGGGTCATGGATCTCATGGGCATCGACACCACCCCCAAATCCACCACGAAGTTCGCCGACGCCGGCAGCATCGCCGACTGGGCCGTGGACGCCATGCAGTGGTACTACGAGACCCAGATGCTCCCCATGGACGACAACGGCAACGTGAACCCCCTGAAGGCCATGTGCCGCTACCACCTCGCGAGCTACGCCAACAACATCTTCTACGCCCAGCAGAATTTCTGATTTTCCTGCCCTCTCCCCTCCGGGACTCCCGGAGGGGAGATTTTTTGTGTTTTCATGATATTTTTTTAACAATATCTATTGACACCAGGCCGTTGCTCTGGTATAATACATCAAGTTTTGTATCAGATGAGACACTTTTGGGGGGTGTTGAAATGACAGACGATACCGGGATTGAGATGCTCTCCGGGACCTTTTTCTTCCAGGGCGTGGCCCCCGGGGACATTGAAAGGCTCCTTACGCGGGCCGGGTCCGAAATCCGGGAGTATAAGCGCGGGCAGGTCATCTACTCCCCGGAGAGCTTTCGCCGGGAGCTGGGCTTCATCCTCCGGGGCAGCGTCACGGTGACCAAGGGGGCGCTGACGGTCAGCGAGCTTGCCGCCGGGGACCTCTTCGGCGCGGCGGCCCTCTTCACCGACGAGGAGACGTACGTCTCCACCCTGACGGTCCGGGCCCCCTGCCGGGTGCTGTTTCTC
>CANQZF010000128.1 GCA_947628265.1 uncultured Oscillospiraceae bacterium | reverse complement strand
CGCGTCAACAAGCGGAACCACGAGGTCTATGAGATACTGATAAACGAGGAGGAGGCCGCCGTAGTGAGAACCATCTTTCAGAAGTACGTCTACGAGGGCTACGGCGCACAGCGCCTCAACCGCTGGCTCTATGCCCAGGGTATCCGCAACCGTAAGGGCACGAACTTCACAAACTCCACCATCATCAATATGCTCAAAAACATCACCTACGTCGGCATTCTGAAAAGCGGCGAGACGAAGTCTGAGGTCTTCCCGGAGCTCCAAATCGTCCCCGTTGAGCTGTGGGAACGCGCCCAGGAGATCATGGAAGCCCGCACCAAGCCGCATAACAGCGAAGTGCCCTTCAACTCCAAAAGCCGCGCCATGCTGTCCGGCCTTGTGTACTGCGGTCACTGCGGGAGCAAGCTGGTGTTGACCACCAGCGGCGGCTCACGGTACAAGCCCACGAAAGAGACAAGGCTGCGCTACACCTGCCACAACAAGATCCGCCACCCGCAGGACTGCGACGGTCAGACGGGCTACTCTCAGGAGAAGCTGGACAGTATCGTGGAGACGCTGCTCCGGGCGCTGTTCAGTAACATAAAGTCCGTGTCGGAAAAGGAGCTTGTATCCACCCAGCTTGAGCAGAAAACCGCGGAACAGCGCGGTGTGCTGTCACATCTAAAAGCTCAAAAGGCCCAAAAGGAGAAGGAGCTGGACAGCTACAAAAGCGAGGTCTACAAGGCCATCCGTGGTGAGAGCACCTGGGACAGCGGTCTATTGAATGAGCTTATAGGCGACACAAGGACAAAGCTCACGGAGCTTGAAGCGGAGATCGCATCGGCGGAACAGGCTCTTGCCGACACTGACCGCGCCGCCGCCGAGTTGCGGGCCCAGTATGACCGGGTCCTCACCTGGGCGGAGCTGTTCGACAACAGCACCACCGAGGGAAAGAAGATGATCGCCTACCAGCTCATCCGCCAGGTCCGGGTGTACAGGAATTTCAGAATCGAGATCGACCTGAAAGTGAGCTTCGAGCAGTTCAAGGAACTGTGGCATCGAGATGACAAGAAAATATTGGTAAGCGTTTCTGGGTAAAAAGTTCGGGAAAACCTCAAAAAAGGCTTTCCCGAACGTAAAATGGTGGACCTGAAGGGACTCGAACCCTCGACCTCTCGGATGCGAACCGAACGCTCTCCCAGACTGAGCTACAGGCCCATTGGTGGTAAATATTTGATTTCATTGTTGGACTTTCGCGTCAGCGGGGGCGCGCGCAAAACTTGCCAGAATGCGCTCCCAGCTGAGCTACAGGCCCGTGGCTCCGTATATTGTACCACAAATTTCGGATTTGTAAAGAAAATTATTTGACTTCCCGGAGATAATTTTCGGCCTTCAGCACCGCAAGGACCGTTTTGGCGTCGGTGAGGGCGCCGGACATGGCCATTTCGTGGAGCTTTGGGAGGGTATAGTGCTCCACATTGAGAAATTCGTCGTGGTCCAAATGGGCCCGCCCCGGCTCCAGGTCCAGGGCCAGGTAGATATACAGCGTCTCGGCGCAGTAGCCCGGGGAGGGCAGCAACGACCCCAAGGAGATGAACCTCCCCGCCGAATACCCCGTCTCCTCCGAAAGCTCCCGGGCGGCGCACTCCAAGGGGTCCTCCCCCGCCTCCAGCTTCCCGGCGGGGACCTCCAGCGTCTCGGCCATGAAGGGGTAACGGAACTGGCGCACCATGGGGACGGTCCCCTCCGGCGTGATGGCCAAAATGCCCACGCCGCCGGTGTGGTCCACCACCTCCCGGAAGGCCGTGTCGCCGTTCTGGAGCTCCACGGTGTCCCGGCGCACCCGCATGATGCGCCCCTCGAAAACCGTCTCGCTCTTCAGTGTCTTTTCGTAAAATGCCATACGCCCGCCGCCCTTTCTTTTCGTGTCCCCATTATAATCCTCCCGGGCGCAAACGTCAAAGCGCATCTGATTTTTTGCCATATCGCACAAAAAAGGCCGTCCTGATTTGTGGAATTTGTCAGAATGGGCCGTTTATTTTTCCTGTCAAACGGCGTATAATGCCACTGTAAGCAAAAGAAGCTCAGTAACGTACGCAGACACGTTAGACCGTGCAAAGGAGGTTTGCCGTATGTTTAAGGGGTTGGCAAAAAGTCTCGGAAAGCTCCTGGGAGCCAGGCTGCTTACGGTTCTCCGCAGGGACCGCGGATCCGGCGGGTATGTGGAGGATCGGGACTACACCCGCTACCTCAATTCACGCAAGCGGGCGTGAGACAAAAAAGCGAAAATATCTCCCGGCGGCATTTATGTAAGCTGCCGAGGCGGCTGAAATCGCGCCGTCGGGAGATGTTTTACGCAATGACCTTCGAAGGCGCAGGCTTTCGAAGGTTATTTTTTTGCCTGTTCCGGGTCCAGGAGCTTCAGGAAAAGAAACACCTCGTCCCCCTTTTTGTTGCGGTACCCGTAGCCGTCCGTCTCAAAGCCAAGGCTCTTGTGGAGGGCGATGCTGGCCTCGTTGCCGCTTCTCACCTGTTGCAGAACGAGCCTGTACCCACGCTCCCGGGCCTTTTCCATGGCCAGAAGCATGGCGGCTTTCCCGATCCCTCTCCTCCGGTATCGCGGGAGGACCTCCGGCCCCAGGGAGACGGCACTTTCGGAGTGGTGATAGAGAGAAACGGTCCCCGCAAGCTCGCCGTTCTCCATGATAGCCAGCATTTCAAAGTATCTCCCCCGGTAATCGAGACCGTTCCAATCCGCAATGAGCCGGCAGAGCTCGTCCTCTGTCATGCCGGAATACAGCTCTTCCCTGAGAGCCCCCGCGTCCCCCTCCGTAAAATGCCTCAACGTCACCATCTCACCGTCTACCCACGTCCAGGACCTGGGAAATGGGGACCTTGGCGGTGGTGAGGAGGAGGTTTAAATTCACGGGGTCGACGATCAAGAGCGTGCCGGCGACGGTCCGGAGCTGCCCCAGGACGCCCTGGGGGGTCTGGGCCACCGGCTCGAAGACCGTCAGCGTCACCGCGTCCCCCCGCCGGAGGGCCCGGATGCGCCGGTCCAGCTGCTCGGCCCGGTCCTCGGCCACACTGGGGCGGAGCGTCAGCGTCTTTTCCCGGGCGTGGGCGGACTCCTCAAAGCCCCGGAGCGCCGCGAAGGGCGCGAAAATTTTGGCTCTGTCCCCCCGGCTCATCATGGGGCGCGTGGACCGGGCCCTTTTTTTATAGAAAATATCGGAATACGCGTTCATTTTCTGTGTCCTCCTATCTGGCCGTGCCGCTCTATGGCGGTGGCCCCCTCCAAAAAGTCGTTTCCCTTCAAAATGGCGTTCTTCCCGTACTTTTTGTGGACCTCCATCACCGCCCGCTGGAGGGCCCGCTCCCGGCGCTCCCGCTCATAGTCGGTGAAAAGGTCCAGCTGGTCCGAGAGCTCCTCCTCCCGCTGGAGCCGGATGGCGGTGATGTTGAGCCGCCGCACCATGAGGGCCCGGTTCACGATCCTGTCGAAGAGCTCCAGCGCCCCGGCGGTGATGCGGGAGAGGGTGTTGGTGGGCGCGCCCAGGCTCTGGGTGCCGTGGGCCGACACAGGCACGCTGCGACCGTAGTGGTCCCGCTTCACGGGTCCCTCCCAGCCGGCGTTCTCCCGGTCGTAGCCGATGTGCAAAACGATGGCGTCGGCGACGTACCCCTTGTCCACAAGGTCCCCGGTCAGCTCCTCCGCCATCTCCCGGAGGACGTTGCGCGCCTCGTCGAAGGCGTAGGGGCGGCTCAGGACCTGGCCGGAGCTCAGGGACCGCTCCGCCGGTCGGTATGCCTTGATGTCCTCCATGGTGCAGCTCTCCAGCCCCCAGGCGTGGTCGATGAGGATCTCCGCGTTGACCCCGAAGGCCCGGTAGAGCGCCGCCTCGTTCCGGAGGCTCAGCCGCGCCAGCTCCCCCATAGTGGTGACGCCCAGCTTTTGGAGCCTTTTTGTGATCCCGCCGCCGATCTGCCAAAAGTCCGTAAGCGGCCTGTGGTCCCACAAAAGCTCCCGGTAGCTTTGCTCGTCGAGCTGCGCGAGCCTGGCCCCGTCCTTATCCGGCTTTGCCTTTTTGGCCACGATGTCCATGGCGATCTTGGCAAGGTAGAGGTTGGTCCCCACCCCGGCGGTGGCGGTGATGCCCGTCCGGCGCAGGACCTCCCCCATCACGCGCCTTGCCAGCTCCGGGGCCGTCAGCCCCGTAGGCCGCAGGTATTTTTCCGCGTCGATGAACACCTCGTCGATGGAGTAGACGTGGATGTCCTCCGGGGAGAAATATTCAAGGTAGATGGCGTAAATTTTCGCGGACACGTCCACGTAGAGCTGCATCCGGGGCCGGGCGATGAGGAAGTCCACCTCCTCCCCGGTCCGGGCCTTCACCTCCCGGAGCCGCTCGTAGACCTCAAAGAGCCTGGGCCGCCCCGGGACGCCGTAGGCCTTCAGCGCCGGGGACACCGCAAGGCAGATGGTCTTGTCCGTCCGCTCCTCGTCCGCCACCACCAGCCGCGCCGTCAGGGGGTCTAAGCCCCGCTCCACGCACTCGGCGGAGGCGTAAAAGGATTTAAGGTCGATGGCGATATACGCGCCGGACATTTTTCGCCTCTCCCCTCTTGACAAATTGCGAAGTACGGTGTACACTTACGGTAGTTGAACTTCCCATCCGCCTCTATTATAGGCAATCGCACTTCGCTTGTCAAGTGGAAATTTTTATTTTTGTGAAGTTTAACTTCGCAAGGAGGGGTTCTATGAAATTTGGGGAGAAGCTGAAGGCCCTGCGGACGGAAAAGCGCGTCTCCCAGGAGGAGGCCGCGCGGGCCGCCGGAATCTCCCGGCGCGCCTACGGCTCCTATGAGCAGGACGGGGTCTACCCCCGGAACCGGGAGATCTACGCCCGTCTCGCGGCGCTTTTCGGGTGCGACGTCAACTACCTTCTCACGGAGGACGAGGACTTCGTGGCCCGGGCCGGGGAGAAGTACGGCTCCACCGGGCGGCGCCAAGCGGAGGCCCTGGTGCGGGAGGCCACGGCGCTCTTCGCCGGCGGGGAGTTGGCCGACGAGGACAAGGACGAGATGCTCCGGGCCATCCAGGAGGCGTACTGGATCGCCAAGGAGAAGAACCGCAAGTACGGCGGCGGCTGAGCTATGCGCATCGATATGGACGAGATCGCCCGCCGCGCCGAGGGGCTTGTGCGGGACGCCGGGACCCGGGACCCCCGGGCGGCGGCGGCGTTTCTGGGGGTGGAGATTTTGCCCCGGGACTTCAAGCGCCAGCGGGGGGCCTACAAGGTGGTCATGCGCAACCC
>CANQZF010000127.1 GCA_947628265.1 uncultured Oscillospiraceae bacterium | reverse complement strand
GGGAGGGGGCAGGGGGTGGGGGTGTAGATGGATATACGGACCCACCCTGCCCATCGCTTCGCTCGGGCACCCCTCCCGGAGGGAGGGGCAATCCGGGCGGCGGTCCATTTCCGGTTGGTCGATGGTGCGGCGGTGGACGGGGGAATGGGCCGATGTGGGCATCGGCCCTTACGGCGTTGGTTGGAAGCGCACCAGCGAGGCGCGAGGCGCGCAGCGCCAGCGGCAGCGGATATAGACGCTGGTCTGACGATTACCACACGACAAGCACCTGGGTAGCGCGGAAATGTTCAGACGCAACCTCTACCGTCCACCGCCCGGGCAGCGTCGCCCGAATTTATAATTCGGGCTTACGCGGACGTAGCCGCTTGTCAATACGTCAATGCCCGCGCGGAAATCGTTCCACCCGTGTGTATCGACCACCACTGCGGGAGCCGTACCGCCGATATAACGCACAATCCAAAGGATTTCGGAGCACCCAACGGGGTTCCAAGGGGCGGGGCCCCTTGGTCGCTTTCTCCCCTTTGCTACTTTCCACTCTTTGACGAAATCAAAGAGTGGAAAGTAGATCCCGCCGCCCCAAAAGGGCGGCAACCTTTTTAAAACCCCCGGCGGCCCTCTTGACAAAACCTCACTTTCCGCTTATAATACCCGCAAATGGCCGCGAAGGGAAGAAGTAAGCGGAGGGGCGTGTCAGAGAGAAGCCGGGGGGTGCGAGGCTTTGACGCTTGCCGCCGAAAGGTCGTCCCGGAGCTGCGGGGGTGATACGTAGTCCCCGACGGGTGCTCCCGTTATAGAGCGATGAGTGCCCCTTCGGGGGAATTCAGGTGGTACCGCGGACTTTTCGTTCGCCCTGAGCTATTTTGCTTGGGGCGAATTTTTATTGCCCCGGAAAGGTAAGGTGTAAACATGAAAGAACTGCCGAAAGTGTACGACCCCAAGGCGGTGGAGAAGCGCATCTACCAGATGTGGCTGGACGGCGGGTATTTCCACGCCGAGAGGGACCCCGAAAAGAAGCCCTTCACCATCGTCATCCCGCCCCCCAACGTCACGGGCCAGCTCCATCTGGGCCACGCCTTTGATGAGACGCTCCAGGACATCCTCATCCGCTACAAGCGCATGCGGGGCTACTCCGCCCTGTGGCTGCCCGGCTACGACCACGCGGGCATCGCCACCCAGATCAAGGTGGAGGAGCAGCTGCGGGGCGAGGGCCTCACCCGGTTCGACCTGGGCCGGGAGAAGTTTTTGGAGCGGGTCTGGGACTGGAAGAACAAGTACGGCGACAGGATCGTGGAGCAGCTGAAGACCCTGGGCTCCTCCTGCGACTGGGAGCGCCAGCGCTTCACCATGGACGAGGGCTGCTCCAAGGCCGTCCGGGAGGTGTTCTGCTCCCTCTATGAAAAGGGCCTCATCTACAAGGGCAAGCGCATCATCAACTGGTGCCCCCACTGCACCACGGCCCTCAGTGACGCCGAGGTGGAGTACGAGGAGAAGCCCGGCAAGCTCTGGCACATCCGCTACCCCCTGTCCGACGGCTCGGGCTATGTCACCGTTGCCACCACCCGGCCCGAGACCATGCTGGGCGACTCCGGCGTGGCGGTGAACCCGGAGGATGAGCGCTACACCCACCTTGTGGGCAAAACCTGCATTTTGCCCCTGGTGAACCGGGAAATTCCCATCGTGGCCGACGAGTACGTGGACAAATCCTTCGGTACCGGCTGTGTGAAAATGACCCCCTGCCACGACCCCAACGACTTCGAGGTGGGCCTCCGCCACAACCTGGAGCAAATTCTGGTTATCGACGGCGAGGGGAAGATCATCAACGGCGGCAAGTATAACGGCATGGACCGCTACGAGGCGAGAAAAGCCATCGTCGCGGACCTTGAGGAGCAGGGGTATCTCGTGAAGATCGAGGACCACGTCCACAACGTGGGGACCTGCTACCGCTGCCACTCCGACGTGGAGCCTTTAGCCAGTGATCAGTGGTTCGTGAAGATGGAGCCCTTGGCGAAGGAGGCCATCCGGGTGGTGGAGGACGGCACCATCAAATTCGTCCCGGACCGCTTTGCCAAGACGTATTTAAACTGGATGAACAACGTCCGGGACTGGTGCATCTCCCGTCAGCTCTGGTGGGGCCATCAGATCCCCGCCTGGTACTGCCAGGAGTGCGGCCACGTCACCGTCTCCCGCACCGACCCCACGGAGTGCGAGCACTGCCACAGTAAAAATATTGAGCGGGACCCCGACGTGCTGGACACCTGGTTCTCCTCCGCCCTCTGGCCCTTCTCCACCCTGGGCTGGCCGGATAAGACGGAGGATTTGGAGTACTTCTACCCCACGGACGTGCTGGTGACGGGCTACGACATCATCTTCTTCTGGGTGGCCCGGATGATCTTCTCTGGCATGGAGCACATGAAAAAGGAGCCCTTCAAGACCGTCCTCATCCACGGCCTCATCCGGGACCCCCAGGGCAAGAAGATGTCCAAATCCGCCGGAAACGGCGTGGACCCCATCGAGATGATCGACCGCTTCGGCGCCGACGCTTTGCGCTTTAACATCATCACCGGCAACTCCCCCGGAAACGATATGCGCTTCTATGTGGAGCGGTGCGAGGCCATGCGCAACTTCGCAAACAAGATCTGGAACGCCAGCCGGTTCGTGATGATGAACCTCACCGTGGAGGACAAGACCCTCCCCGAAAGCCTGGAGCTTCCCGACAAGTGGGTGCTCTCCAAGCTCAACACCCTCATTTCCGAGGTCAACGACAACTTTGACCGCTTTGAGCTGGGTATCGCCGCCCAGAAGATCTACGACTTCATCTGGGACACCTTCTGCGACTGGTATATCGAGCTCTCCAAGCCCCGCCTCGCCCAGGGCGACGAGGACGCCCAGCGGGTGCTCCTCTACGTCCTCACGGACATTTTGAAGCTCCTGCACCCCTTCATGCCCTATATCACCGAGGAAATCTACCAGGCCCTGCCCCACGAAAAAACCGCGCTCATCATCGAGGACTTCCCGGAGTATGCGGACGCCCTCAGCTTCCCCACGGAGGAGGCGGACTTTGAAAAGGTCATGGACGCCGTGGCGGCCATCCGCTCCAAGCGCAGCGCCATGAACGTGCCCCCCAGCCGCAAATCGAAGGTCCTCATCTCCACCGCCGCCCCGGAGCCCTTCAGGGCCGGAGCGCCCTACATCATGCGCCTGGCCTCCGCCTCGGAGGTGGAGGTCACCGGTGAGGTGGAGGGCGATATGCCCGGCATGGTGACGGTGGTCACCCACTCCGCCCGGGTGTTCCTGCCCTTGGCGGAGCTGGTGGATCTGGCGGCCGAGCGGGAGCGCATTGAGAAGGAGCTTAAACGCAACCGGGGCTTCCTGGAGGGGCAGATGAAGAAGCTCTCCAACGAGGCCTTCATCTCCCGCGCGCCGGAAAACGTGGTGGCGGCGGAGCGGGAGAAGGCGGAAAAGCTCCGCTCTCTCATAGAAAATCTGGAAAAATCCCTGGACGCCCTGAAATAAACGGCGTTTCGGCAAATTCCGCACAAAATATCCTGTAAAATATTCCCGTGTACAAGCCGTACACGGGAATATTTTTATTTAAATGTATTTGAGAAGGTGTTTGGTATGAAACTGACCTCAAATCTCTCCGGCGGGAGGCTCACCATGGCCCTCTCCGGGGAGCTGGACCAGCACGCGGCCAAGGAGCTGGCGGTAAAGATGGAGGAGCGGCTGGAGGCGGACCTGCCCCGGGAGTGCGTCCTGGACCTGGGGGAGCTGCGGTTCATGGACTCCTCCGGCATCGCCCTCATCCTCCGGGTGTGCAAGCGTATGCGGGCCCTGGGCGGGCGGACCCGGGTGGAGAACGTCCAGCCCCAGCCCATGCGGGTCCTGGACGCCTCCGGCATTGGCAGAATCATCGAAATCGACTGAAAAGGAGCGTACATATGAACGAACTCAACACAGTGACCTTTGATTTTCCCTCCCGGTCCGTGAACGAGGCCTTCGCCCGGGGGGCGGTGGCGTGCTTCGCCGCCCAGCTCGACATGACCCTCACGGAGCTGGGGGACGTGAAGACGGCGGTTTCGGAGGCCGTCACCAACTGCGCCGTCCACGCCTACCCCGACAGCATCGGCAATATCCGTATGCGCCTTCGCATTTTGGAGGGCGGTGTCCTGGAGATCCAGGTCAAGGACAAGGGCCGGGGCATCGAGGACGTGGAGCGGGCCCGCCAGCCCCTCTTCACCACCGGCGGGGAGGACCGGGGCGGCATGGGCTTTACCATCATGGAGAGCTTCATGGACACCGTGAAGGTCCGCTCCCGGGTGGGCTCCGGCACCACCGTCACCATGCGCAAGCGGGTGGGCCGCCGGCCCGCCGGCAGATGACGGCGGAGGGCCGCGCCGCCCTGGACGCCGCGAGAGCGGGGGACGGGGAGGCCATGGAGGAGGTGGTCCGCCAAAACTCCGGCCTCATCTGGAGCGTGGCGCGGCGGTTTTTCGGACGGGGCGTGGAGCCGGACGACCTCTATCAGCTGGGGTGCGTGGGCTTTTTGAAGGCCGTCCGGGGCTTTGACGACGCCTTCGGCACCCAGTTTTCCACCTACGCCGTGCCCAAGATTGCCGGGGAGATCCGGCGCTTTCTCCGGGACGACGGGGCGGTGAAGGTCAGCCGTGGCGTGAAGGAGCGGGCCCAGACCGTCCGCGCCGCCCGCTCACGCCTCACCCAGAGCCTGGGCCGGGAGCCCACACTCTCGGAGCTTGCGGCGGACACCGGCATCCCCCCGGAGGACATCGCCTCCTGCGAGATCGCCACCGCGCCGTCGGAGTCGTTGCAGCGCCAGACGGGGGAGGACGGCTTTACCTTAGAGCAGGTCCTTTCCGACGACCGGGAGGAGAGCCTCGTTGAGCGCGTGGCCCTGCGGGAGGCCATCCGGGCCCTGCCGGAGCGGGAGAGGTCCGTCATCGTCCTGCGCTACTACCGTGGCCTCACCCAGGCCGACGCCGCCCGCATCTTAGGCGTCTCCCAGGTCCAGGTCTCCCGCGTAGAAAAGCGCGCCGTGGAGGCCCTCAGGTCAGCGCTGAAGTGACCTTTGCAGCTCCAGGTACTCCGCCTCCTGGGACTTGAAGGCGTCGTAGAGGGCCCGGAGCTCCGCCTTCACGGCCTTGATCTCCGGACTGCCTCTGTCAAATCCCTGACCCAAAAGCTCCCGGAGCTTATCCTTTCGCGCCTCCATCTCATTTTCGATGACGCACAGCTGTGACGCCATGATCAAAAGCTGGAGATCTCCGGTGGGTATCATAGCCAAATCACCCCGCTTACAATATCTTACATCATTATATATACTCA
>CANQZF010000126.1 GCA_947628265.1 uncultured Oscillospiraceae bacterium | reverse complement strand
AAGTACCCCAAGCTCATCGGCGGGTGCGTCTGGGAGTGGGCCGACCACGTGGCCATGAAAAACGGCGTCCAGTGCTACGGCGGGGACTTCCCCGGGGAGCTGGCCCACGCCGGGAACTTCTGCTGCGACGGGATGGTCTTCGCCGACAGGAGCTTCAAGGCGGGGACGCTGGAGATCAAAGCCGCCTACCAGCCCATGGAGACGCGCCTTGAGGGCGGCGTCCTTCAGGTCCGCAACCGGCTGGACTTCACAAATTTAAAGGAGTACGTCTTCACTCTGGAACTGGAGCGGGACGGGGAGGTCGTGAGCGCCCGGGATATGCGGCTGGACTGCGCGCCCCACGCGTGGACGCGGGTGGAGCTCCCGGAAAAGCCCGAAAGCTGCCGCCTGGGGGCCCACATCCGCTGCCGCCTTTCAAAGGACGGCGTGGAGTACGCCGCCACGGAGCACGCTTTGGACGTGACTTTGGAAAAAGCGGAACGCCCCGCGCCCCTTACCCTCACGGAGGACGAGCGGAACGTCTACGCCCGGGGGGAGGGGTTTGCCTACACCTTCTCCAAGCTCCGGGGGACCTTCACAAGCGTGATGATCGGAGGGAGAGAGACCCTGGCCCGGCCCGTGGAGCTCACCTGCTTTAAGGCCCCCACGGACAACGACAGGAACATCCGCCGCGCCTGGGTGGACGACGAGGAGGTGGGGGGCGAGAACTGGAACAAGACCTTCTCCAAGACCTACGAGACCGCCGTCTCCGGTAACGCCGTGACCGTCCGGGGCTCCCTGGCCGGCGTGTCCCGCGCCCGAGGCGAGGTACGAATTTTTCGCCGATGGGACGGTGGAGGTGAGCCTTACGGGCCGCGTCCGGGAGGACGCCTATTACCTCCCGCGCCTGGGCTTTGAGTGGACGATCCGGGGCGGGAGCGGGGACTTTTCCTACTACGGCAAGGGGCCGGGGGAGAACTATTCCGATATGTCCCACTGCGCCCTGACGGGCCGGTACGAAAGCACCGCTCAAAAGGAGTACGTCCCCTACGTCCGGCCCCAGGAGCACGGAAACCACACCGGCGTCCGGGAGCTCACCGTGGCGGGCCTGACCTTCGAGGGCGCGGACACCTTCTCGGCCAACGTCTCGGAATATTCCGCCCACGATCTCTTCGCCGCCGCCCACGCCGACGAGCTTAAAAAGGACGGAAACATCCACCTGCGGGTGGATTACCGCGTCAGCGGCCTCGGCTCCAACTCCTGCGGCCCGGAGCTGGACCCCGCACACAGATTAAGCGAGAAGGAGCTAAACTTCACCTACCGCTTCGCCCCGGAAAAAGCCGAATAAAACACGCCGCCGCCCCCATAAGTACCGGGGCGGCGGTCTTCAATTTTTATTGACAAGGCATAGTTACTGGCATATAATGGGCGTTATCCAAAAATTTTGTTTTGGGAGGAACGAAATATGGAAAACGAAAAGCTCAAAAAGGTCGATTTTGTCTATATGCTGGTGTTCATCCTCGCGCCGGCGGTCGTGTTCGTCGCCGTCACCTTCGCGCTGGTGAAGTTCACCGACGGCACGGGCGCCGTGGCGATGCTGCCGGTGCTCCTTCTGGCGGGCTGCGTGGCCTGGTGGGTGCTGGGCTACAAGAGCATGTTCAAAAAGGGCGCCGACAAGCTGGCCAAGACCATGGACGAGCGGGGCCTTACGAGGAACATGACCTTCAACGGCAAGGGGAGCGTCGTGGTGGTGGACGCCGTCCACGGGATGATGGGTATTGTCTACGCCGCGAACCCCAGAAAGCAGTACATATTCCCGGCGTCCCGGGTCTCCAAGGCCTGGACCGACGACGGAAAGTCCGGCAGCGGCGTGCTGGAGGGGACCATGCGCGTCAGCTTCCGGTTCGTGGTGGACGGGATCGAGAACCGGGTGGATACCTTCGTGTCCAACAGCAAGTGGAAGATGACCGACCCCAAGATCCTGGAGGGCATCTCCAAGGCCGACACCATGGTGGAGATCATCAATGCGGCCAAGGCGGGGAAGTGATGGGCCTTTTCAGCAAGGGCCCCAAGGGCGAAAAGTGCGGCGTCTGCAAGGGACTCATGGAGCTTCGGGAGGAGCGGCTTTACGCCATGCCTTCCGTGATGGTGGGCCATTATTCGCAGCATGAGCACGGGAAGTGGTACAGGGACCACCTGGTCCCCATCGAGTCAAAGTCCCAGATCCCCACGGGGATATACGGCGCGCGGGTGAGGCTTTATAGATGCCCCAACTGTGGCCAGGAGCGGGCCGTCGTCACCCCCTTCCTCCCCGTCCGCGACGCCGAAAAGCCGGAGCTCCCCGTCACCCTCGAATACCTGGAGCTGGACGCGTTTTTGGGGCGCTGAGACTTATATGAAACACAAAAACGCCGCGAGGGTAAAAGTCCTCGCGGCGTTTTTCTATGTGACCCCTATGGCATGGGGCGATGTCATTGAGTTCAGAAGGTTGAAGGCTGTACGCAAACGGGCGGGTTCCAAACCCGCCCGCGTTATTCTCCTTGGCTGACACTTATGACATGGGGAATACCACCTTGTTCTGCCAGGGAAGGGAGTTGTTCCTCTCCGTGTCGGGGGCCAGGGAGGAGACGTAGTCCTCATCGAAATCGGAGAGCGCCCCGGACTCGTAGGCCGCCAGGTTGTAGTCCTTTATCCGGGAGGCGATGTCCACGTAGTTGAAGGCGAGCCACAAAACGAGAAACGCCGAGAGAAACACCGGGAACACCCGGAAGTCCGGCCTTGCGGTCTTCCACGCCACGGCCCCCAGGGCCACGGCAATCCACAGCATGATGAGCAGGGTCGCGCATCGCAGGACGCTGAGCCCGTAGGCCCCGATGTAGAGACACATCCGGTAGACGGCGGAGACGAGAATGACGGCGGTGAGGCCGATGAGGAGATAGATGAGGACCTTCAAGATCCCCTTCCCCTTGCCCTGGGCCTTGGCGCAGGAGAGAGCCGCCAGGAGGTTGATCCCCGCCACCGCCACCAGCTGGAAAAACCCCTGCCGCGCGTACTGGGCGTAGCCGCCCTGCATGGCCGCCGTCCGGGCTCCGCCGAAGAGGAAGACGAACTGGATGACGGCGAAGATGGCGTAAATGACGTCCAGCACTGAGAGCACCGCGATAAAGGGGAGGCAGGGGAGGGTGAGGGGCTCTGATTTTGTCTCTTCCCGCTGGGGGACGGGGCGCATGAGGGAGTATAGGAAAGAGAAGAGCATAAGCCCGAAAACCCCGCACTTCAGCCACGTCCACAAAAACCTCCCCCGGTCCAGGGAGTCGAGGATCGCCTTGCCCACGTCCCCCAGAAGCCCGTCAAAGACCTGGTCGGCGGAGGACAGCAGCGCCACCACCAGCGCCAAAAGGGGAAGGGCGATGAGGAGCGAGAGCAGCACGATCCAGAACCCGTTGAAGCTCCGCTCCCGCCGCCGCAGGGCCTGAAAGGGCTTTAAGAAGTGGCGAAAGAGGTTGGGGATGAAAAGCCGCAGCGTCTCCGGGACCACCTCCACCGTCAGGGCCGGGAAGTCCCGCCCGGCCAGCGCCAGGGCGGAGGCGGGGGTCAGGCAAGCAAGGAGCGCCAAATTCACCATCCGCACGGAATATTCCCCAAAAAGCCCCGTGGCGACGGCCAAAAGCACGGTGCAGGCCACAAGGAAGATCCCTTGTTTTGAGGGCCGCACCCGCCCGCGCAGGACAATGACCTCGGACGCCAGCGCCGCCAGCACAAAGGCGGTGGTCCCAAGGCCGGGGACATTGATAAGGCTTTCAAGGTCAAAGACCCGGAACCACAGCACCGCCAGCGCCACCCCGAGTAAGACCGCCAGCCAGTCAAAAACCGAAAACCGCACCGGCTCTTTAGACGGTTCCCCGCCGCTTTCGGGCACAAGCTCGTTTTCCCCGGTGATCTCCACTAAATCGGGCCTTTTTTCTTCGTCTTCCATAGGTGAAAACTCCTTTCTGTTGAGACAATGACAATCCGTAGGGGCCGCCGCCCACGGCGGCCCGTCCCCCGTCCTTGCCCCTCCCTCCGGGAGGGGTGCCCGAGCGAAGCGATGGGCAGGGTGGGTCCGTATATCCATCCACACTCCCCCCCTGCCCCCCCTCCCAAAGGGAGGGGCACTAAATCCGCACACTTTTCACTCCCCGTCCTCCTCCCACTCCAAAATGTCCCCCGGTTGGCAGTGGAGGGCGCGGCAGAGGGCATCCAGGGTGGAGAAGCGGACGGCCTTGGCCTTGCCGGTCTTTAAAATGGAGAGGTTGGCCAAGGTAATATCGACTTTTTCCGACAGCTCCGTCAGGCTCATTTTCCGCTTTGCCAGCATCACATCTAAATTCACTGTTATTGCCATAGCGCCGCCTCATATCGTCAGGTCGTTGTCGTTTTTAAGGTCCGCCGCCTTCTGCGTCAGGTGCGAAAGGGCCGCGCAGACGACGGTGACAGCCGCCCCGAAGAGGGTGACGGCGATGAAAATGAGGGGCACGGAGGGGTGCTTGGGCCCCACGGCCAGCACCGCCACCGCCAGGACCACGTAGACGCAGGTGTCCCCCAGGGCCAGGCGGCTTATGAGCCGGAGCCGGCGGGCGTTTTCGGCGCAGAAGCTGTTATTTTTGCCGATCTCGGTGAAGATGCCCCAACCCAGCCACAGAGAGATAAAGCCGGGGATGGAGGAGAGCACCACGATCCCGGGCACCGCGTAGGCAAAGACCGCGGTCTTCACGGGGTCGTCCAGGTAGTATTCGGCCACGGTGGCCCCCAGCATGGGCACGAAAAAGACCAGAACCGCCGCCAAAAATACCGCCAGTACCGCCACCACGGCCTTTAAAAGTACGGATAATTCCTTCTGGTTCATTCAAACCATCTCCTCTCAAGGGGCATATTACCACAGCGGTTCTTGAATGTCAATAAAAAATTATCGAAAATCGATAAATATGTAAAATCCGTCAAAATACTATGCTTTTGCGGATTTATTCAAGGTTCGCTGTTGCGTTTGAGGGAAAAATCTGTTATAATTAACAAAACTATGGGGGTCGAGGCCCGCAAAATCGGCAAAATGAATTGACAAAATGAATTAATTATTATTAAGGAGGAACCAGCATGGCGAAAAATGTGATGGTAGGTCAGTCCGGCGGTCCCACTTCGGTCATCAACTCGTCCCTGGCCGGCGTCTATGAGGCGTCCCGGGCCCGGGGAGCCGAGCACGTCTACGGGATGCTCCACGGCGTGGAGGGCCTTTTGCAGGGAAAGTACATAGACCTCTCGGAGAAGTTCAAGACGGGCCTGGAGATCGAGCTTTTAAAGCGCACGCCCTCCAGCTACTTAGGCTCCTG
>CANQZF010000125.1 GCA_947628265.1 uncultured Oscillospiraceae bacterium | reverse complement strand
ACATGGAGCGCACGGAGCTCAACAAGGAAAAGACCGGCGTGAAGCTCGCGGGCGTCGCCGCCATTAACCCCGTGAACGGGCGGGAGATCCCCATCTTCATCTCCGACTACGTCCTGGCCACCTACGGCACCGGCGCCATCATGGCCGTCCCGGCCCACGACGACCGGGACTGGGAGTTTGCCAAGAAGTTCGGCTGTGAGATCATCGAGGTGGTCTCCGGCGGGGAGGACGTGCAAAAGGCCGCCTTCACCGCCAAGGACGAGACGGGCATTTTAGTCAACTCCGACTTTTTAAACGGCCTCACCGTCAAGGACGCCATCCCCGCCATGATAAAGTGGCTGGAGGAGAAGGGCATCGGGAAGGCCAAGGTCAACTTCAAGCTCCGGGACTGGGTCTTCTCCCGCCAGCGCTACTGGGGCGAGCCCATCCCCATGGTCTGGTGCGAAAAGTGCGGCTGGGTGCCGCTCCCTGAGTCCGAGCTGCCCCTGAAGCTCCCCGATGTGGAGAGCTACGAGCCCACCGACGACGGCGAGAGCCCCCTCTCCAAGATGACCGATTGGGTGAACACCACCTGCCCCCACTGTGGGGGACCGGCGAGGCGCGAGACGGACACCATGCCCCAGTGGGCCGGGTCCAGCTGGTACTTCCTTCGGTACATGGACCCCCAAAACCCGGACGCCCTCGCGTCCAAGGAGGCACTGGAGTACTGGTCCCCGGTGGACTGGTATAACGGCGGCATGGAGCACACCACCCTGCATTTGCTGTACAGCCGCTTCTGGCACAAGTTCCTCTACGACATCGGCGTGGTGCCCACGCCGGAGCCCTACGCCAAGCGCACCAGCCACGGCATGATCTTAGGCCAGAACCCCCGGTGCTTTGACTGCATGAGCCGGGAGCAGCAAAAGGCGCTCCTCGACGAGTTCGGCTCCGAGGACGCCGCCAGGGCCCACTTAGTTGAGCAGTACGGCGAGATGGCCCAGCACCCCATCGTGAAGATGTCCAAGTCCCTGGGTAACGTGGTGAACCCCGACGACATCGGCCGGCACTACGGCGCCGCTACCCTGCGGCTCTACATCATGTTCATCGGCGACTTTGAACAGGCCGCCGCCTGGAGCGATAACGCCGTCCGGGGCTGCAAGCGGTTTTTGGACCGCATCTGGAACCTATGCGACGCTCGCGTGGACGGGCCGGAGACATACAGCGCCGCCAACGAGGCCACGGTCCACCGCACCATCAAGAAGGTGGGCGAGGACATCGAGGCCATGAAGTTCAACACCGCCATCGCCGCCATGATGGGCCTTGTCAACGCCTATTCGGAAAATAAGCCCTCCCGGGGGGACATCAAGGCGCTCTTGCTGCTCCTGTCGCCCTTCGCCCCCCACATCGCCGAGGAGCTCTGGGAGCATCAGGGCTTTGAGGGCTACGCCAGCACCAGCCCCTGGCCCAAGTACGACGAGAGCAAGATGGTGGAGAGCGAAAAGGAGATCGCCGTCCAGGTCAACGGCAAGCTCCGGGCCACCGCCATCGTGCCCCTGGACGCCCCGGACGACGTGGTCCTGGGCATCGTCAAGGAGCAGGAGAAGATCGCCCGCGCCCTGGAGGGCATGGAGATCGTCAAGACCATCGTGGTCAAGAATAAGCTGGTCAATCTCATTTTGAAGCCCGCAAAATAAAAACTTCAAAATTACAAAAGATATTGACAATCGGCCCGAATATAATTATAATAGTCAATGCTGAATTTCCACGCTTCAGCAAAACACAATAAACAAAGCGCTATCGCCTGTGTTCGGAGGGAGGGGAAATAGATGTCAGAAGTCCATGTGAAGGAAAACGAATCGCTGGACAGCGCGCTGAAGAGATTTAAGCGCAACTGTGCCAAAGCGGGCGTCCTCGCCGACCTCCGTAAAAAGGAGTACTACCAGAGTCCTTCCGTCAAGCGCCGCAAGAAGTCTGAGGCGGCCCGGAAAAATAAGAACAAGCGCTATTATTGATGAAACTTTCAATCCGGCTTTTCTAAAGCCGGATTGAGTTTATCCGCAGTCCTTTTTGAATTTAAAGAGGTGATTTTTATGCCGGAAAAATATGAAATCGTGAGAAAAAAGGCGCTTACCCCCGATATTTCCTCTATTTCCGTCTACTCGCCCCTGGTGGCGAAAAAGGCCCTGGCCGGCCAGTTCATTATCCTCCGGGCCACGGCCGACGGTGAGCGTATCCCGCTGACCGTCTCCTCCACGGATGGGGAGCTGGTCACCGTGGTCTATCAGAAGGTGGGGGACTCCACCATGACCTTAGATGAGATCCCGGAGGGCGGCTGTCTTGCCGACTTCGTGGGGCCTCTGGGCCAGCCCACGCCCGTTGACGGGGTAAAGCGCGCCGCCGTGGTGGGCGGGGGCCTGGGGTGCGCCATCGCCCTGCCCGTGGCCAAGGCCCTCCACGACGCAGGGGCCAAAGTGGACCTCATCGGCGGCTTTCGCTCAAAGGACATCGTGATTTTAGAGGACGAGATGCGCGCGGCCTGCGACAATCTCTATATCTGCACCGACGACGGCTCTTACGGCTACCACGGCTTCACCACGGGGAAGCTGGAGGAGCTCTTAACGGCGGGGGAGCGGTACGACCGGGTCTACGCCATCGGGCCCCTCGTTATGATGAAGATGGTCTGCCGGGTCACAAAAAAATATGACCTTCCCACCATCGTCAGCATGAACCCCATCATGATCGACGGCACCGGGATGTGCGGCTGCTGCCGCGTCACCGTGGGGGGCCAGGTGAAGTTCGCCTGCGTGGATGGGCCGGACTTCGACGGGCATCAGATCGACTTTGACGAGACGATCGCCCGCGCCGCCACGTATAAGGAGTTTGAACAGAGGAGACGCGCCGAGCACAAGTGCAGATTGGAGGGTATGAGCAATGGCTGATATGAGCCCTGATAAGACAAAAATGCCGGAGCAGGACCCGGATGTCCGCAATAAAAACTTCCTGGAGGTGGCCCTGGGCTACACCGACGAGTTAGCCCTGCGCGAGTCCCACCGGTGTCTCGGCTGTAAGAACCCCAAGTGCGTGGAGGGCTGTCCCGTGGGCGTCCCCATCCCGGAGTTCATCGGCCACATCCAAAAGGGCGACATGGAGGGCGCCTACCGGGCCCTCAGCCGCGCCAACGCCCTCCCCGCCGTCTGCGGACGTGTCTGCCCCCAGGAGAACCAGTGCGAGGGCCGGTGCGTCCGTGGGATAAAGGGCGAGAGCGTGGGCATCGGGCGCTTGGAGCGCTATACCGCCGACTGGGCCTTAGAGCACGGCGTGGCCAACACCGACGTGGCGGCCCCCAACGGCCACAAGGTGGCTGTTATCGGCTCCGGCCCCGCAGGGCTCACCTGCGCCGGGGAGCTGGCGAGGCTGGGCTACGCCGTCACGGTCTACGAGGCGTTCCACGTGGCCGGGGGCGTGCTGAGCTACGGCATCCCCGAGTTCCGCCTTCCCAAGTCCATCGTCCAAAAAGAGGTGGCGAACCTTGAGAAAATGGGCGTGGACATCGAGCTCAACACCGTCATCGGCAAGACTTTGAGTATCGACGAGCTCTTTGAGATGGGCTTTGAGGCGGTATTCATTGGCTCCGGCGCGGGACTTCCCCAGTTCATGAAAATACCGGGCGAGAGCCTGGTGGGCGTCTTCTCCGCCAACGAGTATTTGACCCGCATCAACCTCATGAAGGCCTATAAGCCCGACAGCCCCACGCCGATTTTTGAAAGCCGCAAGGTGGCGGTCCTCGGCGGCGGCAACGTGGCTATGGACGCCGCCCGGTGCGCAAGGCGCATGGGGGCCGAGGTCCACATCGTCTACCGCCGGAGCGAGGCAGAGCTCCCCGCCAGGGCCGAGGAGGTCCACCACGCCAAGGAGGAGGGGATCATCTTTGACCTTCTCTGCAACCCCGTGCTCATCGAGGGCGATGACAAGGGCCGGGTGAAGTCCATGAAGCTCATCCGCATGGAGCTTGGTGAGCCCGACGCCTCGGGCCGCCGCCGTCCCGTCCCCGTGGAGGGCAGTGAGTTTGAGATGGAGGTGGATACCGTCATCGTCGCCATCGGCACCTCCCCCAACCCCCTCATCCGCACCACCACGCCCGGCTTAGATGCCAACAAGTGGGGCTGCATCACCACCGCCCCCGACGGCTCCACCTCCCGGGAGGGCGTCTTCGCCGGAGGCGATGCCTCCACCGGCGCGGCCACGGTCATCTTAGCCATGGGCGCCGGCAAAACCGCCGCCAAGAGCATCCACCAGTATATCTCCAATAAATAAAAACTCCGCCGCTCACCGAAAAATCCGGTGAGCGGCGGTTTTTTAACTCCCGTCAAACGCTACATTTTCATAAACGCGCAGCACCCCATATCCTCCGCCTTGACAAACCCCAGAGACTGGTAAAAGGCGACGGTTTTTGGCGTGTTGTCGGTCATCAGCTCCAGCTGGTAGACGTAAGGATAACGGTCCATGACCTCCCGGAAAAGCCGCGTTCCGATCCCTCTGCGCTGATATTCCGGAAAAACAAGAATATCCTGAATAACAAGAACGGAAAATCCGTCACCCACAGCCCGGACCGCGCCCACCAGCTTATCGCCCTCATAAGCGCCCAAAACGAGCAGGGAGTTTTCATACGCCCTCAAAAGCATCTCCGGCCGCCGCGTGTAATTCGTCCATCCAACGCTGTCATACAGGGCAAGAAGTTCATCAAGCGCAAAGGTCGCCAGTTCTCGGATCATCATCTTTTCTCCTTTCCGGCAATTACACCGGGTTTAGCCGCTTTTCCATACAGTCGTCCCGAGCGATTCTCATTATACCACCCAAATTTGAAGAAATCTACCGCTATTTACTCTGTGTATGCCGAACAGAAAACGCTCCGGCGACCTACCTCGCCGGAGCGTCAGCTTGTCCAAAAAACTCAAATTCAATATTTTTCGCGGGGTTCCGCCTTACGAAAAATCCGCACGTTCCCCCTTGGCATCGAAAGCCCCCAATGGGGGCTTTCGAGCCAGTGCTACATTTGGTGCTCCTCGGCGCAGTCGTCTTTTACGCGAAAGCCCATTTCGTCCCGGGACGCCACGGGAAATTTCGCGATAGATGTGCTGTCAAACTTGTTGACCAGCCGCTTTTCCGGGTCCAGGCGCACACTGTCCGTAAGGGTCGGCTTTTTCTTCTTTTTCGACATATCCTCACCCCTCCGATAAGTTTTCCCTGAAGTCCGAATTTTATTGACAATCCCCCTTTGCCAATCTATAATTTAAGAAAAATCAGAAAAATGAGGTACGGATATGAGAAACGAGACAGTCATCGTCCTGGACTTTGGCGGCCAGTATAACC
>CANQZF010000124.1 GCA_947628265.1 uncultured Oscillospiraceae bacterium | reverse complement strand
CGCCGGGGACGTGTCCCTGGGGGCCAAGACCGTGGTGGAGGCCGCCCGCAGCGCCAAGATCGTGGCGGAGGAGATGGACCGCTACCTCACCCAGCGCCGCGCCGGACGCGCTCCCAAGCCCCAGGACGATCTGCCCGTCACCAATCCCCAGGAGGACTGATATAACGGCCTGACGGCGCGGGAAACCGCGCCGTCAGTGATTTTTGAGGGTATTTACTTATCGAAGGACGGATTCATGTAATAGACGTTCTTCTGGTCCAGCTTTTGAAGGGTGTTGCCCAGGGCTTCGCCGAAGCGCTGGAAGTGAACGACCTCCCGCTCCCGCAGGAACTTGATGACGTTGTTGACGTCCGGGTCGTCGGACATACGAAGGATGTTGTCGTAGGTGACCCGGGCCTTCTGCTCCGCGCCCATGTCCTCGGTGAGGTCCGCGATAGTGTCGCCCTTGACGCCGATGGTGGCGGCGGTCCAGGGCGTCCCGGAGGCGAACTGGGGGTAGATGCCGGCGGTGTGGTCCACAAAGTAGGTGTCAAAGCCGGCCTTCTTGATCTCCTCCATGGTCATGTCCCGGGTGAGCTGGTGGATGATGGAGGCCACCATCTCAAAATGCCCCAGCTCCTCCACGCCGATGTCCGTCAAGAGGCCCCGGAGCTCCGGGTAGGGCATGGAGTAGCGCTGACTCAAATACCGCAAGGACGCCCCGAGCTCTCCGTCGGGACCGCCGTATTGACTGATGATAAATTTTGCCAGGGCCGGATTTGTGTTGGCGATCTTTACCGGGTATTGAAGACTTTTGATATAGGAGAACATACCTTATTTTCCCATCCTTTCGCTGTATTCCCAGGGCCAGGGACCCTGGAGCCAGTTGTACCGGTCGCTCATTTCCACATCGGTGAAGCTCACGGGCCCGTAGAGCTTGACGTAGCGCTTGCGGCCCTCGCGCTCTAAGGCGATGGCGTCCTTCAGGGCCTTGAACGCCTCCTTATCATTGGGGTGGGTGTCCAGATAGAGCTGGAGCTCCTTCACCATGAACCACAGCGCCATGAGCTCGCCAAGAGGCGTACCGGCGTAGGGGTTTGATTTGTTGACCATGTTCTTGAAGGGCAGGTCGAGGCCGGGGAACAGCGTCCCACGGTTCAGGGCCTCGTCGGGGGCGTACATAGGCGGGTTCTCGCCCTGGGGCGGCACCCAACTGGTGGCCAGGGGCGCGCAGGTGGGGAGCATCCCGTATTTATAGCCGCACTCGCCCTCCATGGGGCTATCGGGCTTGTTGTTTTCCAAGTTTTTTTCCTCCAAATTCAGAGTGGATACCAGGGCATCCAACACATCATATGCCGCCAAAAGTCGGAACGGCACACAAAATCTGCTGTAGGGACTGGTAATTGGCGGAGGAATGTGATATAATATCAAAAAGTTTGCGTATCCATGGGAACATCAATTCAAAACCCCCTGAATAAGCTCCAATAGGGGGGATCTCTATGAAAAAAAGCTATTGGTTGAGACTTACTGCCACGGTGCTCCTGATCGGCCTGCTTACCGCCGGGGGCGTGGCGCGCATTTTGGACCGGCGACCGAGGACCGCTATGGCGAATGTCCCGGGAAAGCTAGCGGTGACGCTGATTTTGGACCCGGGCCACGGCGGGGCGGACGGCGGGGCGGTCTCGGTGACGGGGACAAGCGAGAGCGCCATCAATCTGGATATTGCCCTCCGCGCTGAGGCTATCGCGGGGCTTTTCGGCCTACGCTGTGTGATGACCAGGACCTCCGAGGAGATCGACTACCCGGAGTCCGCCGCCACCATCCACGCCAAGAAGGTGGCCGACACAAAGGCCCGGACCGAGCTTGTAAGCTCCACCCCGGACGCGGTGCTCATAAGCATCCACCAAAATAAATATACCACCTCCGGCCCCAGCGGCAGCCAGGTGTTTTACGCCCCTACGGAGGGCAGCCAGGAGCTGGCCCAGGGCATCCAGGACACGCTGAAGCAGCTCTCGGACAAGAACAAGAGGGGAACGGTGCAGATCGACAAGAGCGTCTATCTAATGAACCACGTGGAATGTCCGGCGGTGCTGGTGGAGTGCGGTTTTGTCTCCAACTACGCCGAGGCCGCTCTTTTGGAGGACCCGGGGTATCAAAAAAAGCTGGCGGCGCTGATCATCGGAGGCTTTATCGGGTCCTCAAGTTAACATAACACACAGTTAACATAATATTTACTTTACATAATTATTTTAGTTTACATAAATATAACTGTTTACATAACTATGGAGAGATAGAGATATGAAAGCGAAAACGACCTTCTTTTGCACCGAGTGCGGCAATGAATTCCCGAAATGGAGCGGCAAATGTCCCGCCTGCGGGGCCTGGAACACCATTGTGGAGCAGCCCGCGAAGGCCGAGGACAAGCGGCCCGCGTCCGCCGCAAGCCACAGGCTCAAACGGCCCGTGACCTTAAACGAGGTGGAGATCTCCGGGGATGAGCTGCGCTTTGATACCGGCCTTGGCGAGCTGGACCGGGTCCTGGGGGGCGGCGCGGTGCAGGGCTCCCTGGTCCTTGTGGGCGGCGCGCCGGGAATAGGGAAGTCCACGCTGCTCCTCCAGATATGTGAGCATTTGGGGGAAAACTACCGTGTGCTCTATGTCACCGGCGAGGAGTCGGAGCGCCAGCTCAAGATGCGCGCCCAGAGGCTGGGCGTCACCAGCGATAATCTCCTGATCTTATCCGAGACGAATTTGACGGATATTATCGATACGGTGGGTGAGGCAAACCCCGATATTCTCATTGCGGACTCCATACAGACCCTCTATTCGCCGGACGTGAACAGCGCCCCCGGCAGCGTCAGCCAGGTCAAGGAGTGTACGCTGGCGCTGATGCAGCTTGCCAAGGGCTCGGGCGTCACGGTCTTCGTCATCGGCCACGTCAATAAGGAGGGCGCCATAGCCGGGCCCAAGGTATTGGAGCATATGGTGGACTGCGTACTATATTTTGAGGGCGAGCAATCTGCCAACTACCGTATATTGCGTGCCGCCAAGAATAGATTTGGCTCAACCAATGAGATCGGCGTTTTTGAGATGGCCGAGCGCGGCCTTGTGGAGGTCCCAAATCCTTCCGATTTGCTGCTCTCCGGGCGTCCGGTCAACACGCCGGGGACGTGCGTATCCTGCGTCATGGAGGGCACAAGGCCGGTCTTGGCCGAAATTCAGGCGCTGCTGACGCCCACCAGCTTCAACGTGCCGCGCAGGACCTCCAACGGCCTTGACTACAACCGTGGGATGCTCTTGTTGGCGGTGCTGGAAAAGCGCGGCGGGCTCCGGGTAGGCGGCGCGGACGCCTATATCAATGTGATCGGCGGGCTCTACATAAACGAGCCGGCGGCGGACCTGGCGGCGATGCTGGCCATGGCATCCAGCTACAGGGATATACCGATCCCAGACGATCTTGTGGCCATCGGCGAAGTGGGACTCACAGGCGAGCTGAGATCCGTGACGCAGCTGGAGCAAAGGCTGTCGGAGATCGCGCGGCACGGATTTAAAAGCGCCATCGTCCCAAAACAGCGCCGTGGAAAGCTGTCCGCTCCGGCGGGACTTAAAATCTATGAGGCCGGGAGCATCCGGGAGGCCATGGCGCTGATTTTGGGCTCATAAGGGCGTTACCCCTGAAAAACCCGGTTTTCTCCTCCCCTAAACTGAACAAAATTTTTATTTTGTTCAAAAATGCGTGGATTTTTTCAGAGGGGTATGCTATACTGTTTATACGGCCCACTGCCACTTCCCCGGACCCAAAGGAGCTTTAAAAATGGACTACCGAACTGACGCGCCTGAGCTCATCAGAAACTTTTTGAATTATCACGAGAATATCGTCGGCCACTCCCGCAAGACCGTGGACGAATACTATTTGGATTTGCGGACCTTTTTCCGTGTCCTGAAATTAAAAAAAGGTCTCGTTCCGCGCGATACTCCCCTTGAGGAGATTTCTATTGCCGACGTGGACCTCAATTTTGTGAAAAACGTCACGCTGTCGGACGTCTATGACTATCTCGGGTACATGTCCCGGGACCGGGTCAGAAATCAGAACGCCGGCGACCCGGAGTACGGTCTCAACGCCGCCTCCCGCGCCAGAAAAGTCTCCACCATACGCTCCTTTTATAAATACCTCACCCTGAAGACCCACCAGCTGGAGTCAAACCCCATCCAGGACCTGGACTCCCCCAAGATCATGAAGTCTCTGCCGAGATACTTGAGCCTTTCGGAGTCCGAGCGGCTTTTGGACAGCGTGGATGGTAAAAATAAGGAGAGAGATTACTGCATTTTGACCATTTTCCTAAACTGCGGACTGCGAATTTCCGAATTAGTTGGACTCAATCTTACAGACGTCCGCGCGGACCATCTGCGGGTGCTGGGCAAGGGCAACAAGGAGCGGGTCGTCTACATAAACGACGCCGTGGCGGACGCCATCAATGACTATCTCAATGTGCGCAAAACCCTTGCACCCCTAAGCGAAAAGGCGCTTTTCCTCTCCTCCCGCCGGGAGCGCATCAGCAAGTCCACCGTCCACGCGCTGGTGAAGAAGCACCTTGGCGCGGCGGGTCTGGACGAGACGAAATACTCCGCCCACAAGCTCCGCCACACCGCCGCCACTTTGATGCTCCACAATGGCGTGGACGTGCGCACCCTCCAGGAGCTTCTGGGCCATGAGCATCTGAACACCACGGAGATCTACACCCACGTGGAAAACGAGGGTCTGCGCGAGGCCGCCATGCTCTCCCCTCTCGCCGCCCACAAAAAACCGGACAAACCGGTGGAGGACAAGGACACGGACGACAGCGAAGAGGAATGAAATTTGACGGAAAGATTTGAAATTTTGGTCATATTGAGGTTGCGAATTTGGCGCGATATTGATATAATACAGGGAATGATTTCAACGATCTTCCGTTTTGCACGAAAGAAGGATAGCTATGATGCGTTACGCCATTGACGGCTCGGTGAAGCCGGAGCGGCACTCCAATTACGATGTGGTCATCGTGGGCGCCGGGATCGCGGGGCTGTACGCGGCCCTCAATCTCTCCCCTGCCCTCACCTGCTGTGTCTTCGCCAAGGAAACCATCGACATCTCCAACTCCTGGCTGGCCCAGGGCGGTATCGCGGCGGTGACGGCCCCGGACGACGACCCGGAGCTCCACTTCCGGGACACCATCGTGGCCGGGGCGGGTCTGTGCGACGAGGCGGCGGTCCACGTTCTGGTGGACGAGGGGCCGAAGGACATTCAAAAGCTCATCGAGATGAACGTCCCCTTTGATCTCACCGAGTCCGGGGAGCTGGACCTCACCCGGGAGGGCGGGCACCACAAAAACCGCATTCTCCACGCCGGCGGCGACGCCACGGGGCGGGAGACCGTCAAGACACT
>CANQZF010000123.1 GCA_947628265.1 uncultured Oscillospiraceae bacterium | reverse complement strand
GTCCCCCAGCACCCCGGAGGCTATCGGGTTCTCCACGGGAACGCCCACCTTCACCGCCAAAAGCTCCCCATCCCTGACGCACACACTGTCTGTCAGCTCAATGTCTCCCGGCAAGGCCCCGAATTTTACGTACAAATCCCCAAAAAAGCGGTTATATTCCTTCACGCTGTATTTGAAGGTCACATTGATAACGCTCCGGCAGTACTCCTTCCCGTACTTTTGAAAGGTAAAGTCCATACGCCGGTAGACGCGCTCATAAATCTCCCGGAGCTTAATAAAGTCAAGGCTGTAGTCCAGCGTATTGACAAATCGCCTTACGTTGACCTCCTCCTGCCCCCGGAGCTTCGTGGAGTATTGACCGCCGTTTTGGTGGGAATAATTCGCTAAAAACAGGTCCTTGGCGTCGGCAGACACGATATAGGCCGAGTTTCCCATGGCCTATCCATCCTCCTCAGTCTGATTTTTCCACTTTCAGCAAATCGCCATACCAGAATGTCCAGTCTACGCCCTCCAGTCCTACGACAGCCGAAAATCCGTCGGCCCGTGGGTGGCACGGGTGCGCGACAAAGACTTTCCCGCGGCTGGACTCCACAAACGCGCAATAATGCGCTTGCATCCGGGAATACCCCTTATGCCCCATGATCTGCTCCACATTCAGGGTCACAAGGTCTCCGTCCCGAATAAAATCATTGATGGCGTTGCCGAGATTCTTCCGATGGGCCGCCGCATAAGCACGGGCGGTCTTGTCTCTGAGCTTCTTCTGAAAAGCCCTGCGGTTTTCACGGTTCATCGTCACCACTCCCGTCCTCAAAGTCGCGGATCACCTTTTGATATTCCTGGGCGTTCTCCTCCAGAACGTTCCGATAAAACGCCTCGTTGTTTTCCGACTCATCCGCGGGGGAATAGTCCTCACATCCCCCCTGGCACTCCGAGCCGCACTGTTCATGCCAGATACAGTCCTTTCGTGCGGTGTCCATGCTGTCCTCCTTTCGCACCGCGTCAATAAAGTTCCCTCTCCATCACTCACACAACGCACACCAATCGCTATTGACGCTGTAAAACAAGTAGTATTACGCGGCAAGGCTGTTAAGCCACCCGCAAAACAGTTCCCTCATACGCCGGCTGGGAATATAAATCCAAATTTCGTGCCCGTCCCGGATAGCCGAGCGCCACACCCACTGGATCATCTCGCTCAGGGCATATTCGTCCTCCCTGACCTCTACCCCCTGCTCCTGAAAATACCCCTTCAAAAGCGGGTTGTAGTAGATATTGACGCAATAGGCCAGCTTGTCCCTGTCCCTGTAGGCGTTGGTCGCCCGCACATTGCAGGAAACAAAGCCCTTTGTATACCCCTTCCCCTTCAGCGGCTCCATAAAGTCCTTGAAGGTCGTCCAAAGATTCTTGTCCGTGGGGGAGGCGTATTTGTTGCGGAATAAATTCACCAGGTTCCCTTGGAGCTGCCGGAGCAGGGGTTGCCCCGGCGTCCCCTTGGCTCCTCTGTACCAGCTCACCGACAGGCTTGTATACGGCTCCCCGATCTTATTGAGCTTCTGGTCGTCCACCACATGCACCTTCACGGGGATGTCCTTGATGTAGAGCGGCGTATGCTGCTCCGCAGAAAAGCGGTACACACCCTCATCGCAGACCGTGCCGATTTTCCTGACCTCGATGCCGTTCACGTCAAAATAGTACTTTTGCACCTGGGCGTCGAACATATAGGTCAGGATGATAACCTCGTCAAACGCCTGAAAAACCTCTACGGGAAACTTCCACAGCAGGAGGCAGTCGTTGTAGAGGATCACATTTCCGGTCATGCACATGTCCCGTAAATCCTCAAACCGCCCCTCGTAGCTGTCCCCTACCCAATGGACGCGGAGCTTGTCGTCCACATACATCATGTTCCCACGGAGCATCCTCAAGTCCGCCGGAGAGATCGGGACGATCTGCACCGCCTGAAAAACCTCATCCAGGATCAGCCTGTAATTGCCGTTCCGAATCAGCTCAATAGTCTGGTCGTTATACGTCTCAAAAAGCGCGTGGGTGCTGGCGATGTTCTCGCCGCCCGCCAACAGGACGTGCAGGTCATTCAGCTTCCCCAGCCCCCTGTTCTGAGGGCTTTTGAAGTCCCTGTTGTCACAGCTTTTCTTGACGCGCTCCACCTCCGTCAGATACGGCGTGATGAAGATATACCGGTGCTCCGCGTCCTCTCGGATCAGCGTAATGGCCGATTCCGTCTTGCCGCTCCCCATGATGGCGTCACATACGTTTACAACCATGCAAGGCCACCCCGCTCAGAAAATAAGGCTCGCCGGGTCGTCCCACTGACTGTACAGCTTGCAGTTGGGCCGGAGGATCAGATATTTATATTCCCTCTTCGGCGTCTTTGCCATACAGTCGTCATCCAGCACCGTACTCATACCGAACAGGGCATACTTGATCCCTCCAAATTCCAGCTCCCCCAAGGGGGTGCCCTTCTCCTTGATATACTGGCGGATATCCTGAATAAATTCACTCCTGGCCCCGTTGGCCTCTATCCATTGATCCTGCGGCGTATCGCCGCCGGAAGTATAGAGCACCCGGAAGGTGATCTGGTCAGCGCCCAGCGCAAACCTGGCGTGTTCCATGATCTCCTCCGGCGTATAGTACCGGAACGCTTTTGTCAGGTTGATGGAGAGACGCAGGTTAAAGTCATACCGCTTGATCTCCTGACACAGCCATCCGATGTCCACCGGCTTTTTCATGCGGCAGGTCATGGCGTTTTCGTTGTTGTTGAAGGAGTTCAAAGACAGGGAGATGGTGGTCACGCCCACATGGTTCCGCAGGAACCGGAGATAGCCGTCGTCCAGCAAGGTTCCGGTTGTCTGCATCTCGATCCAGCGGAAGGGCCGCTCAAGGCCGGCGTTCAGCGTCCCGAATTTCTCCAAAAACGCCCTGTTCTGCTGGGGTTCTCCGTTGCCCGTCAGCATCACCGTATTGCATCCGTTGTCCCTGGCGAACTCCAGCCGCTTGATGTAATCCCGCTGGTACAGATCGTAAAAGGGCTTATTCTGGTCCAGCTGATTCGGGTATTTTTCGTCGTGCATGTGCGCCACGCAAAATTCGCAGTCATTGATACACCTCTCCGTGGGGACGACCACAGAGAGCGATTGAATAATCATGTGTCACTCTCCTTTCTGAAGCTTATCGGTGCCGTCAAGCTCGCTTTTCCGTCTCAGCTCTCATAGGGGCTCGGCAGGGAGTAATCCCACTGCTCCCCGCCCTTATAGGCGTTCCTGAACCGATTGCGCCCGTCACGCCCCACAAACCATCTGTAATCGCTGGGGAGCACCCGTCCGGCGCACGGACAGCCCAGGCTCTCCATGGTCCACCGTTCCAGCACATCCCGCGCCAGCCATAAAAGGTCTTCTCGCACGGGAAAGGATTCGCTGTAACAGAACCGGTTGGGCACTGTGATCACATACCGGACCGTCACCGGCTCCGGCTGATCGTCCACCCGGTTACAGACCGCCCAGCCCACACAGGCCACTTCCGTCTTGCTCTCGATGCCCCTGGCCTCGCCCCACATGAGCTTTGCCAGCATCACGACCTCCTCCTCGGTATACCGGGGGTAAAGCCGCGCCTGACACCGCCACCACTCCTCCTGAAGCGCCTTTATGCCATCAGAGTCCTCCGAAACGCCCAGCTCCCGCAGAAGCTCCGCCGCCGCGTGGACCTCCTCCTGCCTTACCAGCAGTTCCTCCGGCCCCGCCGCCCTGGCCGCGGAGGCTCCCGACAGCACATACGCCACCAGCAAGGCCACGGCAATCAGCGCGGCCAGTATGCATTTCAGCGTCATTGACTGCCACCACCTCTGTTTGCTCCAGTACCGCATACGCTTCTCTCCCGGCCCAGGGTTTTCACAGTTGAAGCACGGCTCTTTGGTTATCGTATATATGTATCTGCAATTAAAGCATGTAGGCTGTATATTATTTCTTTTCACTTCGCTTCCTCCAATCTGATGCACTCGCCGGGATGTACACTGGGGAAAAACTTGGCCCTACAGCTGGCGAGCCCACTACCGATTTTGGACGGGCTGTAAACCCCTTCATTAAATTCCGGCTTATCCGCCCACAGCATCACATCCGCTTCGTCGAAGGCGTCCCGGCTTACCCATCTGCCCCCAAACACCCGCATAGTGGCGATCTCGTGTTCCGTAAGACGGCTCCGATTCCATTCTTCGACGGGGAGGGCGCATACCCCATTCAAAAGGCAATCCTCACACTCTTTGCCAAATTCGCCCCAGTCCCTGCTCTTTACCCGCTCCCTGCAAAACGCCTGGGCCTCCCCCAACGTCCACTCGCTCAGGGGCTTGCCGGGGACATTTATGTCCATAACAAAACCGTTCTGCTTGTCCATCTCTTCCTTCACATCGCATACGTCGTCGAGACGATGGCATTGCCCCGTGATTTTGCAGTCATATTTAGGCGGCGCTGTGGGATAACAGCGTTCCCTGTCAAGCTTGTCGCAATCCCCGCACTTTTTCATTTCCTCACCTCCAAAAGCTCCGGTGTATCCCAAATATTCCCTATGATCTCGCACGGCCCTATGGAGAGCACGACATCCAGACACCAGCTGCCACGCGCTCCCACTTTACGAGCCTCCCACGTCAGATACGTGTTTGACCACGCGACCCAGAAGACCATGCCGTCATCGCGGCGGATGATATCCCCGTCAAAGAGCCTCACGCCCCGCATGTCCCTCCCCGTATACTGTCCCACGGTAACGGGATCAACTTCGACAAAATTGCCAAAATCGTATGACCCATAACCGTAATGAACACATCCTACAAATGGGATGATAAAGCTCCTGTTGCGGTTTATCTCCCCATCCTGAAAGGACAGCAAACACCCTTCCACCCATCCGCCGCCATCCAGTAGCTTGCCCCTGAATATAATCTCACGCTCCACTTCCCTTACTCCACCTCCGGCAAATCGATATAGGCGACGATGCACTCCGTCCACGGGAGATTTTGGTAGGCGGACGTCACCTCATCTTCAGGGGCGTCATACCAATCCCGCCCGGTAGTCGTATGATTCAGCACGTCCTCCATATCGTCTGCGTCATCCTCGCGGAAGTAAATGCGCATATAGCCCACGATGTAAGCGCCGAGCTTTGCGCTGCCCCAACTCCCTTTCCAATAGGGACAGTCATCGTCAGCCACAACTTCATAGCTAACCATAGGAATCACGGGCAGATCCGGGTATTCCCGCATCAGTTTAAAAAGCTGCTCCCTGTTTTTCTTTTCCGTCTCACTGGCCTTGCGCATTTTTCCTCACCTTTCTCTGCTTCTTGCCGTCTATGTAGATATCATGTCCCGATTCCTGCATCCCGGCCTCGATTTCCGGAGGATATGGCCTGTCCTCGCTCTCCG
>CANQZF010000122.1 GCA_947628265.1 uncultured Oscillospiraceae bacterium | reverse complement strand
GTCGATCTCCTCCTGCGTCCGGGGCGTGAACTTTGTGGCGATGACAAAATCGTCCCGCTTCGCGAAGTCCCGCAACGCACGACCCACATACTGCTCGCTGGTGCCGTTTTGATAGGCAATGGCGGTGTCGTAGAAGTTGATGCCCAGGTCCAATCCATGCTTGACGATCTCCCGCGTCCGCGCCTCGTCCACCGTCCAGCTGTGCTGTCCCGTGGCGGCGTTGCCGAAGCCCATACAGCCCATGCAGATACGGGAAACGGTCAAATCGGATTTTCCTAATTTCACGTACTTCATCGATGCCCCTCCTTAATCCCCCAACAGCTTTCTCACGCAGTTATATGTGATCTCATAAATCGACATAAACACATAATTGACGCCCGCCTGCTCCATAGCGGTCCTCTGTTTTTCGGTGACGTAGGTGTAGGGATAGATACCGAACATGAACGGAAAGAATGTGTAGATAAAATCCCGCTTTCGCGTCTCGGTCATTTCCGGGAAGTATTTGTCAAGGCACGCCTCCACCGTGCGGATAGATTCGCCATACGCGACCTTAAACGCCGCCAGATGCTCCGGGCGGCTGCCGGTCTCCATGTCGTAATGGTTCATGGACATGATTTTCAAAAGCTGCGCCCGCTCCTCCAAAGAATGCGCCATCATAGCGGCAAATTCATCCTTTGTCATTGTCTCGGCCTCTGACATTCTTTCTTTCAGCGAGTCGATCCACAGCTCATACTCCCGCTTCAGCAGGGCCAGGAAGATTTCTTCCTTCGTCTGAAAGTAGTTATAAATGGAGGTGCGTGTGAAGCTGGTCACATTTCCGATCTCTTTGATGGTGATCTCCTTGAAGCTCATGGTCTGATAGAGCTTTTCGCAGGCGTTGATGATTTCCTCTCTGCGGGCCTCCGTCAGCTCCGGCGATCCCTTTGGCATCTTGCGTCCTCCTTATTTTTCCGGCGTCTTTTTGAAAGACAGGCATTTTCCAATCACATCGCCGGTTCTGAGATATTGATAGGTGGGGAACTCAAACAGCACCGGCTTTAAACTGTCATAATCGACCTTGCCCTTTTCGTTCAAATGCTCCTCCGCCACATAGGTGTTGTCGATGGTGCAGATGAAGCTCTCAAAATTGTGGGTATTGTAGACGTCCACAACACTGCATTCCATCGTCAGGGGAGATTTGCGGATAACCGGCGCGCCGGCGTCCCCAAGGTCGTATGCAAACACGGCGGACTTGTCCGCCTTCGCCCCGCTGACTGATCCCACATAATCGACCTCCGGCAGCATCGCCTCGTCCACAAGGTTGATGGAGAGCTTTCCCGTCGCCTTGATGCACCCATTGATAAAGTGCGGCGCGGCGAGACTGACCAGCACCCGGTCGTGTCCAATAATTCCGATATGCGCCACCAACGTCCACGTGGGCTTCTCCCCGTTCATAGCCCCGATCACCGTCACCGGCGTGGGATAAAGCGCCAGCAGCGACCCAACATTTTTCTTCATAACAAGTACGCCTCCCGATCTGAAAATAAATTCTGACACCGTGTCAGCGTCCTCAGTATAGCACTATGCTGACACAGTGTCAATATGTTTTTTTAGTTGTAATTGAAAAAGCAGATCACCATGAATATCGACAGCGCCACCGTTAATTACTTCAAGTCTCTGGCGGCGAAATTTTCTAACCTCTGACTACAACTTGACTACTATTTTCAAGAATTTCTCTCTCCCCTTATGCCGCGCGCCGCTGTCAAGAGCTTCCGTGTAATCCCCCCTACTGCGTCTCCTTGGCCGGTTCCCGTATGAGGCCCGACGCCTTCTTCCACCGCCCGGACAGCAGGCGCGTGGAGAACAGCACGGAGCGCAGCACCCAGTCGGAGCACATACCGATCCAATAGCCCATCGCGCCCAGCTCCGGCATACCGGGGAACCGGTCTGTGGTCAGCAGGAACGCCAGACTCACCCGCATGGTGAACATGGACACCACCGCGCAGACCATCACGTATTTCACGTCGCTGGTGGCCTTCAGAATAGACGGCGCGGTGAAGGAGAGTGGATACAGGAAAAACTGAAACATCAGGCAGAAGTAAAGGCACTGCCTCCCTATCGCCTTGGCCTCCTCGGCGTAGCCGTATAACTGCGTCAAAAGCGGCATCAGCGCCAGGATCGTTGCCACGCAGATCCCGTTCGCCACATAGGATATGAGGAACATCCGCTTCATGTAATATTTGACCTGCTCCTGATCCCCCGCGCCCACGGATTGGCCAATGACCGTCAGGCAGGAGGTCCCCACGCCGCTGCCCACCACCGAGGCGAAGTTGTTGATCTGGTTGGCGATGGCGTTTCCGTTGGCCTGGATATTGATGTGGACAAGCGCTCCCGTCTCGTCGATCCCCGTGATGCTCTTGGCACCCGTGGCGTACACGCCGGCGTTGACAAAGGTGTTGGTCATCAGCTTCCCCAGCTGGAAAAGCGCCGTCTCCACGCCGCTGGGCACAGCCAGCCGCAAAATGCTCTTTATCATCGCCCCGTCAAAGCGGAACCGCTCCGCCAGCCGCACACGCACGGCGTTGTCCTTTCCGCCCAGCAGTACCAGCATGAAGACCGCCGGGATCGCCCGACAGAAAAGCGTGGCCAACCCCGCCCCCAAAACGCCCATATTCAGCACAAACAGGAAGATGGCGTTGAGACCCACATTGACCACGCAGCTGATGGCCGCGCTGGCCATGGTGGAAAAGCTCTTTCTTTGCGCCCGCAGCAGCGCGGCGCAGGCGTTGAACAGCCCGATAAACGGGAATGAGGCGGCGGTCACGTAAAAATACGTCCGCTGATAGGCGAAGGTAGAGGCATCCACATTGCCGTAAAACAGTCTCAGGATCGGCCTGTTCAGCACAAGACACACGCCTCCCACCCCCAGGGAGACGCAGATCACCAGCATAAGAAGCTGTTTTGCCACCTTGTTCGCCCGCTCCCTGTCGCCGGCGCCCAGGGCCTGGGAGGTGACGATAGCGCCGCCTGTGGCAAAGGCGGAGAACAGCTGGATGATCAGGTTGTTGATGTAATCCACATTCCCGATGGCGTTGCTGGCGTTGCTCCTGACGGCCTGGGTGGCGTTCATGTTGGACACCATCAGCGAGTCAAAAAAGCCTAAAGAGGTGGAAAAAATCTGCTCGATCACAATGGGTGCCACAAGCCATAAGAGCTGTTTTGCCGTGAAAAGCGTATATTTCCGTTTTGCCGCTTCCATAGTCGATCCCTCTCGCGCGTTACATTATGGAATTGAATTCTACCAAACGCGACAGGATTTTTCAACTGTATTTCTTGCTGATAAAAACTGTTTTTCTTGCTGTTTTTAAATAACCGTTTCAGGGCCATGGGCTGTTTCCCGCTCTTTCGGAGGCTCCGCGGCGATGGCTCCGTCCATCCGCTCCATCGGCGTCCTGGCGGCGGCCAAACCATAGTGAAAAATGGCAAACTTTAGACGATTTTGCTTGACTCATAGTAACAAAGCGAGTAAAATAAAATCTATCTGATCATCCTGTCATACCTCCACGCCAATCCATTCAGAGAACAGGAGGCACGTCTATGAAAACCAGCAGGACCGGAGGCGGTACGCGCCGGTGGTTCATTGTCATCGCCGCGGCGGTCTGGGTCGTTCTTGTCCTCGTTCTGACAGCGGCAGAAAAGGGTGTGCCCGGTTCCCGGATCAACAGCCTGGGTGACGCGCTGTGGTACTCCCTGGTCACCATGAGCACCGTCGGCTATGGGGACATGGTACCGGTGACTCCCCTGGGTCGGGCCGTCGGCGTCGTCTTCGTGCTGATGGGCACCGGCCTGTTTGCCCTGCTCATCGGGATCGCTTTTTCCCTGCTTTCCGGACAAATCCTCTCCGGTCTGCGGTTGCGCCTGGGCGCCGGCAGGAACAAATATATTTTCAACGTATGGAATGACCAAAGCCGTGCGCTGACGGAACACATCGTCCGGGAAGACCCACGAGCCTTGGCCGTTTATCTGAAGGCCTCCCAGGACGCGCTCCCCGGCGCGCGCCAGCTTCATCTGGAGGCGGCCCCGGAGCAGGCCGCCGCGCTGGCCCTGCGGGGCCGCGGGCGTGTTTCCGTCTTCCTCATGGATGAGCAGGTCAGCGATCTGGAGGACGCCATACGCCTCTCTCCGCTGGGAGTGCCGGTCTATTGCCGCGTGGACAGCGAACCGCCCTGGGCCGTCCCCAACGTCTCCTTCTTCAGCCCCAGCCAGTGCTGCGCCCGCCGTTACTGGCAGGAGCACCCGGCGGAATCCCCTTCGGAGCAGATCACTTTCATCGGAAGCGGCCGCCTCTGTCGTGAATTGCTGGAGCAGGCCCTCCTGGTCAATGTCTATGGCGAGCGCCAAGCCTTCGTCTACCACGTCATCGGCGACATGGACGGTTTTCTCCGCGAACATACACAGCTCCACTTCATAGCGTCCATAAACAGCCGCGAGTCGGGAACGGACGCCATTTACTTCCATACCACCAGCTGGGATCAACAGCTGGACGTCCTGGAGCAGTCTGACCGCGTTATCCTGTGCGAGGACGATGACGCGAAGGACCTGGAGCTTTTGATCGCCCTGCGAAAATGCCTTACCCCCGGTAAGCGCATCCACACAAAGTTAGAGTGCTCCGAAAGGACCAGGGAGTTTTTGAAGGACGAGACTATTTTCGGAAGCGTGAACGATATCTTCACGCCGGACCTGGTGATCCGGCAGCAACAGGACGCCATGGCCAGAAGGATGCACGCGCTCTATTTAGAGGGTGCCGGCACAGATACCCCCACCTGGGAGGAGCTGTCCGCCTTTACGAAAGCCTCCAACTTCGCGGTGGCGGACCACCTGTTCACCAAAATACGCATTCTCCTTCCCGGCGAGACATTCACCGAGATCACGCCGGCGCTTTGCGCCAAGGCCTACAAGGCGTATCTGGCCACACAGGAAACAGAGCTTGACCGTTACCGCCGCATTGAGCATGAGCGTTTCATGCGCTTTTATGAGCTCCACAACTGGGTCTGCGCGGAAAAGCGGGACAACACGGCCCGTACCCATCCGCTTCTTTGCCCCTTTGACCGCCTACCGGAAAACGAAAAGGCCAAAGACGATTACGCCTGGGCCATTTTGGGCCGGTTGGAGGACTGCCCGTAACCTGACGCCGGCGTGGAGCCGGCAGGCATATCCGCTGAAAAAAGGGAAAAGGAAGATGGACCATTATGCCGGAAACATACGAATATGACGCCTTTATTTCCTACCGTCATCTGCCCCTGGACCATGCCGTGGCGGACCGTACGCAAAAGCTTCTGGAGGCATACAGGCCGCCCCGCGGCCTGGGAAAGGACCGGATAGGCCGGCTCTTTCGTGATCAGACGGAGCTGCCCACCAGCGGCGATCTGGATGACGCGCTTCAGCGCGCCCTGGCGTCCTCACGCTTTCTCATCGCGATCCTGAGCCCGCGGCTGAAGGAATCCAAGTGGTGCATGGAGGAGATCCGCAGCTTCAAGGAGGCCCACGGCGGGAAAATCGACCACAT
>CANQZF010000121.1 GCA_947628265.1 uncultured Oscillospiraceae bacterium | reverse complement strand
CCCGCCTGGGCCTTGATGAGGCACCCGGCGGCATACATGAGGGGCATCCGCCCGTAGACCACAAGCTCCGTGTCCGTGTACTTTTTCATGGCGCGGACCTGGGCGGAGGTGAGCCCCCAGTCTAAAGCGGCGGACTTGAGCCGCAGCCCCATGAGCACCGCCAGGGCGTTGGAGTTGCGGACGCTTAAATACGTGTCGCCCCGGACCTCGAAGCCCAGCTTCCGGGCCAGGATGACGTGGCCGATATTCCCCACCATCACCTGGGTGACGCCCATCTGGCGGGCCTTGAAGAGCTGCTCGGCCACGCTCCCCAGCTCGGAGGAGCAGAGCACCGGCGGCAGGACGGGGCAGACGGTGATGTCCCGGGCCTCCAAAAAGGGGTCCAGGCGCTTGTCCCCGCTGACGGCCTCCTCCAGGGGCAGATACACCACCGGCGGGGCGAGACTCAGGAGCTTTGGGGAGAGCTGGGAGCAGCGGAGCACCGACACCGTGAGGACGGGGGGCTCGGTGTGCCCCGGGGCGGCGGGGAGCTCCCGCACCGTGCCCTCGGACCGCTGCTCCATGGCAAAGCGCTTTGTCAGCAGCTCCTTCAAAAGCGCGTCCCGGACGGGCCCCAGCTTTTTGGGGTCGATGTAGACGCCCTTTTCGATGTACGCGGTGACCCCGGCGCAGCGAAAGGGCGTGCCGCCGGTGTTGAATAGCTCCGTTCGGAGCATGGCCGGGGTGGTGGGGGTGTGGAAGGCCAGCTCCGGGGAGCCGCCGAAGCCCGTCGCTGTGTTGCCCCGGTCGTCGGTGGCCGTCAGGCGCGCCGGGGACTCCAGCTTCAGCTCCACCTCAAAGGTGACGTCCACCCGCTGAAACTCGTGGTTTAAATAATTTTTCCGGACGGCGGAGTAGAAGGGCGTGTCCTCCGCGCTCTCCGTCCCCCGGGTCCCCAGCATGGCGGCCATCTCGCCGCCGGAGAAGAAGCCGGGGGTGAAGCCCCCGGCGGGGAAGGCGTTTTCCAAAAGGGCCCGGTCCTCACCCGAGGGCCGCCGCCCCGTGCCCAGGGCCCGGGAGTAGACCCCGGTGACCGCCGCCGTATACTCGGGCCGCCGCTCCCGCCCGTCGATGCGCAGGGCGGCGACGCCGGAAAGGTCCGTGAGCTTATGGAGCTCGTCCACAAGGCACCTATCCCGCAGACCCACCGGCGAGCGGTTTTTGGCCCCGATGCCGAACTCCTGGAGACACGCCCCGGGGCAGGGGCCCTCCAGCTCCCGGAGGGTGGGGATCAGGCACTTTCCGGCACAGGCGGCGCACAGCGGCCCGTGGACCGGGACCTCCAGCTCCACGCCGGGATCGGCGGCCAGCTTTTGGATCTCCTCAAAGCTGAGCTCCTGCGGCAGCGCCACGCGGGTGACGCCCATGGCGCGGCAGAGCCGAAGGCCGTCCTCGTCGTGGATGCCCAGGCCCTCCCCGGCGTGGATGGGCATGGAGGGGAGGGCCTGTCTCAGGGCCCAGATGAGCCCCAGGTCGCTGACGATGAGGGCGTCGGCCCCCATGCGCAGGGCGCGCCTGGCGTTCTCGAGAGCCGAGGGGATCCGGGCGTCGGTGGGGCGGACGTCGAGACAGACATAGAGCTTGACCCCCCGGGCCCGGCAGAACTGGCAGGCCCTGCCAAGTTCGTCCTCGGTGAGGTCGTATTTCCCCCGGGTCTCCCCGGCGGAAAAGCTGAGGTACACCGCGTCCGCGCCGCTCTGCACAGCCGCACTGACCCCCTCGGCGCTCCCCGCCGGGGCCAAAAGCTCCGCCATCCCAACGTCACCTCCCTCAAATACAAAGATACTCAGCATAAGTATAGCACATTCAAATGGAGATTTAAATCAGATTTACAATTTTTTAAGAAAAAAATCGAAATGTTCCGCCGCAGCCCTAAAAGGATCGCGCCAAACCCGCCCATCGAAAAAGAGCCGCCCAAAGGCGGCCCCTGCGAAAAGATCTGGAGACATGGCGTTTTGCGGGTTAAAATCATATTGACATTCCGGCCCCAAAGCCCTATAATAAGGGTGGAGACCGTATTGCGGTGCCAGTCAAATCAACTCCACATAGTGAGCCGGGGTTGCAGCCCCAAACCCACAGCGTGAGCCGTCTGTTCCAGCAGACGGCTCACTTCTTTTTCCTGTCGCGCAAATACAGCACTAAGGAAACAATGCTGGCAACGGCGCCGATGGCGCCAAGTATCTCCAACACGATCAAAGTGATATGTACCATCCTTTCGCGGTATTTCCCGCGCAAGCTTGATACACGCCTCCATTCCGCTCACGCGGGATGTCAGGCACCGCCTTTTTAACCGCCCCGTTTTAAAGGAACGGAGGTCTCCAGTCCGGGCGCTCCCGGACACTCCCCAATGGGAAGTCCCATGCCGCCATTATACGGCCTCTCCCGTTTTTTGTCAATCGCTGTCGGAAAGAAATCCGATCCGCCGCCTTCGGGCGGCGGCTTTTTGTATTGCCGTGTTTTTCATAGCTTAAGTACATTGCCCTCCGGCTCGCAAATTTTCTCCGATGCGGTATTGTTATCTGCGGCGGGATTTGTTATAATAAGTATTTATGAAAGTATCTCATCCAGTGGAAAGGCATAGGAAAGGCAGAAAAAGTGGTTGATAAATGGGATATACGCGGCTTTGACCGGAGCGCGGCGGTGGGACTGTGCCGGGCCGGGGTGAACCCCCTGGCGGCGGTGGTGCTGTCCTCCCGGGGCGTCCGGGATATGGCCGGCGTGGAGGATTTTTTGCGGGCGGACCTGTCGGTGCTGTCGGACCCCATGGAATTCCGGGACATGGACGCGGCGGCAAAGCGGGTGAAAAGAGCCATCGAGGACCGGGAGCACGTGGCCGTCTACGGGGATTACGACGTGGACGGCATCACCTCCAGCTGCCTTGTGGCGGAGTATCTGCGCTCCAAGGGGCTTGCCTGCGACATATACATACCGGAGCGCTTAGAGGAGGGCTACGGCGTCAAGGCGGCGGCCCTGGACACGCTTAAGGACCGTGGCGTCAGCCTCGTCATCACCGTGGACTGCGGCATCACCGCCTCGGAGGAGGCGCGGCACGCCCGGGACATCGGCGTGGAGATGGTGATCACCGACCACCACCAGTGCTCCGGGACCATCCCGGAGGCCGTGGCGGCGGTGGACCCCAAGCGCCCGGACTGCCCCTCCGGGTCTAAGGACCTGGCCGGGGTGGGCGTGGCCTTCAAGCTCATCTGCGCCCTGGAGGGGCCGGAGGGCGTGGAGGGCCTTTTGGAGAAATACGCGGACCTCGTGGCCGTGGGGACCATCGCGGACGTGATGCCCGTGACGGGGGAGAACAGGACCCTCATAAAGCGGGGCCTGGAGGAGATAAAGCGGGGCCGCCGGCCGGGGATACAGAAGCTCCGGGAGGCCTCCGGCATCGACGGGAAGACCCCCACCGTGGGGAACATCGGCTTTGCCGTGGCCCCGCGCATCAACGCGGCGGGGCGTCTGGGCACCACCGACGTGGCGGTGGAGCTCCTGCTCACGCGAAACGGGGAGCGGGCGGGAAACCTGGCCCGGGAGTTGTGCGCCCTCAATAAGGAGCGCCAGCGCATCGAGGGGGAGATGTACCGGGAGGCCCTGGAGATGCTGGACCGGCGCCCGCCGGAGGGGCGGCCCATCGTCCTTTCCTCCCACACCTGGCACCAGGGGGTCTGCGGCATTGTGGCCTCCCGGGTTTCCGAGCGCTACGGCCTTCCCGCCGTGATGATCTGCGTCAAGGACGGCGTGGGCCGGGGCTCCTGCAGGAGCGTGGAGGGCTTCAACCTCTACGAGGCCATCTCCGCCTGCCGGGATAAGCTCCTCTCCTTCGGCGGCCACGCCCTGGCGGCGGGGCTCACCGTCCGGGAGGACAAGATCGACGAGCTCCGGGATGCCCTGGGCCGGGAGTATGAGGCGAGTCGCGGGGACATCCCCGCAAAGACAGTCCGCATCGACCTGGAGGTCATAAAGCCGGAGCTTCTGAGCCTACAAAACGTGGAGGCCCTGGACGCGCTGGAGCCCTACGGCCCCGGCAACCCCCAGCCGGTGCTGTGCATGACGGACGTCACGGTGGAGAACGCCGCCGGCCTCTCCGACGACAAGCACACAAAGCTCTGGGTCAGCCTCTCGGGCCAGGTCTTTGAGGCCGTCTATTTCTCCAAGGGCCCGGAGGAGCTGGGCGTCAAAGTGGGCGGCCGCGCCGCCATCGCCTTCACGCCCCAGATCAACGAGTTTCGCGGACGGCGCAGCGTCCAGCTGTGCCTTTCGGATTTCGTCCCGCTGGGATAACGGGATAGCCCCAAGAACGCAAAAATCCTTTCTTCAGGTGAAAATATGGACAATTCAGACACAAAAACCATGACGACCGACCCCGAAAAAATCTGCGAGGAGCAGTTTGAGCGCCTTGCCCAGGCCGTGGAGCAGGGGACGCAGATCAAGAGCGTGGAGAAGATCCGGGAGGCCTACGAGTTTGCCCGTCAGGCCCACGGAAACCAGCTCCGCAAGGACGGCAGCCCCTACATCACCCACCCCCTGTCCGCCGCCGTCATCGTGGCGGAGATGGGCCTGGATGAGGAGTCCGTCATCGCCGCCATCCTCCACGACGTCATCGAGGACACCCCCGTCACCCACGAGGAGGTGGCCCGGCGCTTCGGCGACGGCGTGGCGGACATCGTGGAGGGCGTCACCAAGCTCACCAAAATGCGCTACACCTCCAAGGAGGAGGAGCAGGTGGAGAACCTCCGGAAGATGCTCCTGGCCATGGCCCGGGACATCCGGGTGGTGCTCATCAAGATGGCGGACCGCCTCCACAACATGCGCACCATGGAGTACCAGTCCCGGGAAAAGCAACTGGAGAAGTCCCGGGAGACCATGGAAATTTACGCCCCCATCGCCCATCGCCTGGGGATGCAAAAGATCAAATTGGAGCTGGAGGACCTGTCCCTCCTCTATTTAGACCCCGTGGGCTACCACGAGATCGAAAACGCCCTCCGGGAGCGGGAGGAGAAAAACGCCGGCTTCATGGAGCGCACCGAGGCGTCCATCAAAAAGCGCATGGAGGAGGCCCATATTCGCTGCGGCGTCCAGTCCCGGACCAAGGACATCTATTCCATCTACCGGAAAATGTTCGGAAAATCCATGGAATTTGACGAGATCATGGACATCTACGCCTTCCGGGTCATCGTGGACGATATCGCCGACTGCTACAACGTCTTAGGGTGCATCCACGAGCTCTACAAGCCCGTTCCCGGGCGGTTCAAGGACTATATCGGCACCCCCAAGCCCAATATGTACCAGTCCCTCCACACCACCGTCATCGGCACCGAGGGCATCCCCTTCGAGGTCCAGATCCGCACCTGGGAGATGCACCGCACCGCCGAGTACGGCATCGCCGCCCACTGGAAATATAAGGACGGCATCCAGGGCCGGGGGGACGAGGAGAAATTCGCCTGGATCCGGAACCTCCTGGAGACCCAGGAGGACTCCGACGCCCAGGATTTCATCTCCAACCTGAAGGTGGATATGTTCGCCGACGAGGTCTTTGTGTTCACCCCCCACGGGGACGTGAAGAGCCTGCCCGCCGGGGCCACGCCCATCGACTTCGCCTACTCCATCCACTCCGC
>CANQZF010000120.1 GCA_947628265.1 uncultured Oscillospiraceae bacterium | reverse complement strand
AGCTGGTGTCCGACATCCCCGCGAGAATTTATCCCGTGGGGCGGCTGGACATAAATTCCGAGGGGCTGCTGCTCATGACCAACGACGGGGAATTTGCCAACCGTATCATGCACCCCTCCCATGAGAAGGAGAAGACCTACCGGGTCCTGGTGACGGGAGACGCAAAGGCCGGCGTCAAAAGGCTCTTAGAGCCCATGGAGCTGGACGGCACGGCCCTCCGGCGTCCCAAAGTGCGGCTTTTGAAGACCGAGGGGCCCGTCTCCACCCTGGATATAACGGTGCACGAGGGGAAAAACCGGCAGATCCGGCGCATGTGCGAGATAGCCGGCCTCTCCGTCCGGAGGCTCACCCGCGTGAGCGTCGGCCCCGTGCGCCTGGGGAAGCTGAAAAAGGGGACCTGGCGGGAGCTGACGGAGGAGGAGCTGGAGGCCCTCCGCCGGTAATTTTGCAGGAAGTCCACGCAAAAAATTCGTTTTTGATGAAATTACCCTTGCATTTTTTGAAATAAGCAATATAATATCCTTGTCCGTAACGCTTCTAAATTTTCGATAGAAAAGAGTGGTATTATGGGAAAGGATGTTCTCGCCGCCATCAAGGCGCTGTCGCCCACGTTTTCCAAGGGCCAGCGGCGGATCGCGGCGTTTATAACCGAAAACTATGAGAAGGCCGCCTTCATGACGGCGGGAAAGCTGGGGCAGTCCGCAGGGGTCTCCGAGTCCACCGTGGTGCGCTTCGCCTCGGACATCGGCTACGAGGGCTACCCGGAGATGCGCCGGGCCATGCAGGAGCTGGTGAAGAACCGCCTCACCACCGTCCAGCGCATCGAGGTGGCCCGGGATATGATCACGGGCTCCGACGTGCCGGAGTCGGTGCTGAACTCCGATATTTCCAAGATCCGCCACACCCTGGAGGAGCTGGACCGGGGCGAATTTGAGCTGGCGGCCAAGACCATCAGCCGCGCCAGGACCATCTATATCGTGGGCGTCCGCTCCTCGGCGGTGCTCTCGGGCTTTATGGGATTTTACTTAAATCAGCTCTTCCCGGACGTCCGGGTCATCTCCCAGAGCGCCTTTTCCGAGATCTACGAGCAGATCCTGCACATCGGCGCGGAGGACGTGCTGGTGGCCATCTCCTTCCCGCGCTACTCCCGCCGGACCATCATGGCCATGCGCTACGCCCGGGACAAGGGCGCCAAGATCGTGGGTATCACGGATTCGGAGTCCAGCCTCGTTGCCCAGCTTGCGGATATACGCCTCTACGCCAGGAGCGACATGGTCTCCTTCCTCGACTCCCTGGTGGCCCCCCTGAGCCTCATCAACGCCCTGGTGGTGGCGGTGGCCGAGCAGTCGGACGAGGACATCGGCGAGGCCTTCCAGCGCCTTGAAAATATCTGGACGGAATTTGACGTCTATGAAAAGTACGAGCAGTGACCTTCTCGTTATCGGCGGGGGAGCGGCGGGCCTCATGGCCGCCGGACTTGCCACCGGGGACGGGGCTTCCGTCACGGTCTTGGAGCGCAACGACCGCACGGGCTGGAAGCTGAGCCTCACGGGAAAGGGCCGGTGCAACGTCACCAACAACGCCTCCGTCCGGGAGGTGATCGCCAATACCCCTCGAAACGGCAAGTTTCTCTATAGCGCCCTCACCGCCTTTCCGCCGCAAAAGACGATGGAGTTTTTTGAGTCCCTGGGCGTCCCGCTGAAAACGGAGCGGGGGAACCGGGTGTTCCCGGTCTCCGACAGAGCCGGGGACATCGTGGAGGCCCTCAGAGCCCTTTGCCGGCGGGGGAACGTCCGCGTCGTCCGGGGAAGGGCCAGGGAGATATTGACCGATAACGGCCGCGCCGCCGGGGTCAAAACCGCCTCGGACACCTATTTTGCCGAAAACGTCCTCATCGCCACCGGGGGCCTCAGCTACCCCGTGACGGGGTCAGACGGGGACGGGTATAAGCTGGCCGCCAAGCTCGGCCACACGGTTATTCCTCCGCATCCCTCTCTCGTGCCCCTGGAGGCGGAGGGGGAGGACTGCCGGAGGATGCAGGGCTTCTCCCTTAAAAACGTGGGGCTGCGGGTGGTGGACAAGTCCGGGAAAAAGGTCTACGAGGATTTTGGGGAGATGCTTTTCACCCACTTCGGCGTCTCCGGCCCCATGATCCTCTCGGCCTCCGCCCATATGCGGGACTTTGATAAGACCAGCTACACCTTATATATAGACTTAAAGCCCGCCCTGGACGAGGAGACGCTGGACCGGCGGCTTTTGCGGGATTTTGAGAAATATTCCAACCGGGAGTTTCAAAACGCCCTCTCCGACCTTGCGGGGCGGAGCATGATCCCGGTTTTAGTGGAGCGCTCCGGCATCCCGCCGGAGACGAAGGTGAACTCCGTGACCCGGGAGCAGCGCAGGGCACTCCTGGAGCTTCTGAAGGCGTTTCCCGTGAAAATTTCGGGCCCACGGCCCATCGAGGAGGCCATCGTCACCTCCGGCGGCGTGGACACGCGGGAGGTGGACCCCCGGAGCATGATGTCGAAGCTCGTTCCGGGCCTCTATTTTGCCGGGGAGGTCCTGGACGTGGACGCCTACACCGGCGGGTTCAATCTTCAGATAGCCTGGTCGACGGCCTACATGGCCGCCAAAAGTATCGGGAGGTAACGATATGGACAATCACATCGCCATAGCCATCGACGGCCCCTCCGGGGCGGGAAAATCCACTCTGGCGCGGATGGCGGCAAAGCGCTTCGGGTTTATCTATGTGGACACCGGGGCCCTCTACCGCACCGTGGGGCTCTACACCCTCCGCAGCGGCGTGGGGACGAGGGATGCCCAGGGCGTGGCGGCGCTGCTGCCGGAGATCCACATCGAGATGCGCTACGACGGGGAGGGGGTCCAGCGGATGCTCCTCAACGGCGAGGACGTCACCGACCTCATCCGTACGCCGGAGGTCTCCATGGCCGCCTCGGACGTCTCCGCGCTGCCGCCGGTGCGGGCGTTTTTGCTGGACACCCAGCGGGAGATGGCAAAGAAGTACGACGTCATCATGGACGGGCGGGACATCGGGACGGTGGTCCTGCCGGAGGCCCAGGTCAAGATCTTCCTCACCGCCTCCGCCCGGGAGCGGGCCCGGCGGCGCTTCCGGGAGCTTCGAGAGCGGGGAGTGGAGACGGACTTTGAGACGGTGCTCCAGGACATTGAGCTTCGGGACCGCAACGACTCCAGCCGGGAGATAGCGCCCCTGCGTCCCGCCCCCGACGCCGTCATGTGCGACACCACGGAGCACGACCTGGACGGGAGCTTTGAGCTCATACGCGAGATCATCGAGGCGAAGAAGTGATGGACTTTAAATTTATTCTCTATCGGATACTGCGGGCCGTCGTCATGTTTTTCTATGGGCTGGTGAAGCCCTTCCGGGTCATCGGAAAGCAGAATATCCCGGAGGGCGCGGCGGTCATCTGCGCCAACCACACGAGCCTGGGCGATCCCTTCTACATGGCCTTCGCCGTGCCGAAAAGGTACCACCTGTGCCTGATGGCCAAGCAGGAGCTCTTTAAATTTAAGCCTTTGGGGTGGATATTGCGGGGCATCGGCACCTTCCCGGTGGACAGATCCGCCGCCGCCGATGTGAACGCCATGAAGTCCGCCCTCAAGGTCCTGAAGTCCGGCAAGAAGCTGGGGATCTTCCCGGAGGGGACCCGCACCGCCGAGGACGGCTCCGTCAGCCCCAAGTCCGGGGCCGTGAAGCTGGCGGAGAAGACCCACGCGCCCCTTGTCCCCATGTACATCCCCCGGAAAAAGCGGTATTTTCACGTCAACACCATCGTGGTGGGGGAGCCCATCAGCCTCGAGGGGCTTGGGAAACTCAGCCACGAGGCATTGGAGCGCATCTCCGACGAGCTGATGGATAAGATCGCGCAGTTGGGGCAAACTGTAAAGGCGCGGGGCTGAGACTATGGAGATCGTCAACGCGAAGACCGCCGGCTTTTGCTTCGGCGTCCGCAGGGCCGTGAAAATGGCCAGGGAGGCGGCGGAAAAATACGGCCATTGCGCCTGCCTGGGGCCGCTCATACACAACGCCGACGTGGTGCGTAAGCTGGAGACCCTGGGCGTCCGGACCGTCCGGGACATCTCCGAGCTCGAGCCCGGGGAGCCCGTGATCATCCGGAGCCACGGGGTGGGGAAGGACGTCTACGAAAGGCTCCGGGCGCTTGGCTGTCCCGTTATCGACGCCACCTGTCCCGACGTGGCCAAGATACACTCCCTTGTGGAGCGGGAGGCCGGGGAGGGCCGGCGCGTCCTCATCATCGGGGAGCGTCAGCACCCGGAGGTGGTGGCTGTGGCCGGCTGGTGCAGGGACGCCGTGGTCCTCCAGGACCCCGGGGAGACGGAAAAATACCTCTCCGACCACCCGGAGCTGGCCTCCGAGCCCGTCAGCGTGGTCTCCCAGACCACCGGGGAGCGAAAAAATTTTGAAGATAGTGTTAAATTTATAAAAAAACAGTGTACAAACGCAAATTTTTTTGATACAATATGCAATACGACATCGTATCGCCAACGGGAGGCCGCCCAAATCGCCTCCGGGGTGGACGCGATGATCGTAATAGGCGGACGGCACAGCGCGAACACCGCGAAGCTCGCCCAGGTCGCCTCCGGGACATGCCCTCGGGTGCTTCTCATTGAGAACGCCGGGGAGCTGGACATGGAGGAGCTCCGGGGGGCGAAGCGCGTTGGCGTGACTGCCGGCGCCTCCACACCAGAGTGGATAATTAAGGAGGTCAACAGGAAGATGAGTGACGAAGTCAAGGCTGTGGAGACAGCCGAAGAAACCAAAACAGTGGAGACTGTGGAAGAACCCGTGGCGGCGGAGGCCGTCGAGACCCCTGCGGAGGCTGTGAACGAGGCCGCCGTGGAAGAAAAAGTGCAGGACGCACCGGAGGCGGAGGCCTCCTTTGAGGAGCTGCTTGAGCGTTCCATCAAAACCTTACATACGGGGGAGAAGGTGCGCGGCGTGATCGCTTCTATCACGCCCACCGAGATCTCCGTAGATTTGGGTACCAAGCAGTCCGGATATATCCCCATCTCTGAGTTCACCGACGAGCCCGGCGTCAATGTGGCCGACGTCATCCATGTGGGCGACGAGATCGAGGCCTATGTCATGCGCGTCAACGACGTGGAGGGCACCGTTATGCTGTCCAAGAAGCGTCTTGACACCGCCAAGAACTGGGACAGCATCGTGGAGGCCCGCGCCAACCGCACGGTGGTGGAGGGCATCGTCGTGGAGGAGAACAAGGGCGGCGTGGTCGTCAACTGCAAGGGCGTGCGCGTGTTCGTGCCCGCCTCCCAGTCCGGCCTTCCCAAGGACGCGCCCATGACCGAGCTTTTAAAGCGCAAGGTGCGCCTCATGATCCGCGAGGTCAACCAGCCCCGCCGCCGCGTGGTGGGCTCCATCCGTGACGTGGCCGCCATCGAGCGCCGCGCCAAGGCCGAGGCCACCTGGAACGAGATCGAGGTTGGCAAGCGCTATCACGGCGTGGTGAAGTCCCTCACCAGCTACGGCGCGTTCGTGGACATCGGCGGCGTGGACGGCATGGTCCATGTGTCCGAGCTTAGCTGGAAGCGCATCCATCAGCCCTCCGAGGTGCTGAAGGTGGGCGACGAGATCGACGTCTACGTCATCTCCTTC
>CANQZF010000119.1 GCA_947628265.1 uncultured Oscillospiraceae bacterium | reverse complement strand
AGGGCCTCAACGCTCTTCCCCCTCAACCGAAACTTTAACTGGCTCGAAAGCCCTGACGTGCTTTCGATGCCAAGAGGGAACGTGCGGGGAGCCGTACCTGAATTTTGCGAAATTCAGGTACGGCTCCCCTGCTGTTTTGCTCCGCGCACGGCCCGTAGGGCCGCACACTGCGCAAAACAAAAGGTATTTTTTTCCGACGTACATGCCGCCGGAAAAAATATTGAATTTGAGTTTCTTGGAAATCTTAAAGGACGCTATGAGTGAAAAACACAGCGTCCTTTGCCGATTATTTCGCTTTGAAGAAATACGGGCCGCAATACTCCTCGTGAGGTCTTACGTAGGTCCATTTTGCCTCGGGGTCAAAGAGGTACATATCGGAGTAGTCGAGAGGGCTGTTCTCTTTCAGATTTTCCAAATCCTCTGCGGTCAGGAGATTCGCGTTCTCGATGAGATACGCCCCCGGCGCGTAGTCAAAAAAGAGGTAAAGATTGTCTTTTTCAATGGCGTCAAATGCCGCTTTGGCCTCCTTCCCCGAGAGCGCGGGAAGAAGCTCAAAGCTGAAGAGGTGCCACCGAAACTGGTTTGAGTAATTACGCGCCGCGGCCTTCGTATCGTCTGAAACAAGGCTGTCGATCTGCCCGTCCCACTGCCGTACCACCGGCTCCCTCTCCACGGGCTCACACGTGATCCCCCGGGCAAGGATTTTCCGGGCCGTCTCTCTCCAGGCATACTCCCGGACGTGGACATCGTAATCCGAGATCGCCTCCATGATGGTGTCCATCAGCTTTTCCCGGCTCTCCCGCTCCGTAAAGTCCTCCAGCCGCCGGTTTTCCTCACAGAGCCTGTCCCATTCCTCCGAATTAATGACGCGGAACATGATGCTTTCCGTGGCAATCATCCCCTTTCTACGAGAACGCTGAAGGCATCTCCATATGGGCTGAAAACGCTCTCCACAAAGCCGATGTCCTTTTCCCGCAAGTCCTCAAGATACATCTCCGTGCCGTAGTGTTGGCTGGAGAAATAGCCCAGCTCGTTTTTGATGTTGACGGTGAAATACCGCGTCATCTTGTTGTAGATGCTCTTGTCCGTGGGCTCCTCGGTCAGCAATTCACGCAGGAGCTCGTCTGTCACGGTTCCACGGATGGAGATTTCGGTGCGCTCCTCTGTGGGAGTCCCGTACCAGGACGCCGCCTCTATCTCCTCGGTCTCCTCTTTCCAGCAGCGGAGCTCCACCTCGTCCCCCGCTCTCACAAAGTGCCGCACAAGCTCCCTCCACCAGGAGGAGGAGACCCTCCGGTCCACCATATCAATAGATACGTAATTCATGTCGCGCCTCCAATAGACGATTTGAATGTTCCTGCCTTGATTTTACCATCGTCCCATTGGATCTGCAACAATATTTCAAGCCTATTCCGCTTTTCTCACCGCCAAAAAGTAGATTTCCTCCGTGAGGTCCACGGTTTTTTGGCCCTTTTCCGGGTCAAATCCAAAGTTCTGCCGGACGAGCTCCACTTTGCCGGCGTCCTCCAGGGTGGCGGATTGGCCGGTGAAGGTAAGGCAGGAGCCCACGCGGGTGGCAAGCTCGTATTCCGAGGCGCCCGCAATGCTGTGCCGGGACGCGTAGGGGTTGGAGCTGCCCTCCTTCGTAAGCTCCGCCGTCAGCGTGACGGAGCCGTTCGCGGGAACGGTGATCTTCGCCTCCAGCCACATCACCCGGTCCAGGGAGGCCGCCTCGGAAAACCGAAGCTCGCCGTCCACGTACCGCTCCCTGGGCTCCGGGGCCAGGGGCCCGTCGGTGATGAGCCACAGCTTGAACTGTCCAAAGACCGTCTCAAAGTCCGGCCGCCCCTCCAGGCCGTCGTATCCCGCGTACGCCTCCTGGGCCAGGGCGCGCAGGTACGCCTCCAGGTCCACCTCCCGCCTTGTGACCGTGGCTCCGGCCTCCATGGGCTGGGCGCTGTCCTGGGTGGAGGTGAAGCCCTGGAGCTTGGGCTCTCCGGGGTCCTCCCCCACGGCGATGAGGGTCCTGCGCCCGTCGTCCTGATAGGCGGCGGCAGTGGCGCGGGGGATGTGATAGAGGTACTCCATGTACCCCGCCTTCTGATCCACCGTCCAGCCGGAGAAGCCGCCGGTGTGGAGGAGCCGCGTTTTGGAAAAGTCCAGGTCAAAGCCGAGCCTCAGTACGGGGCTGGTGGCCTCCTGGCCCTCCGCGAGGGTATACCAGGGGTCATAGAGGTCGTAGACATACGCCGTGACGCCGGTGAAATCGGGGTACGGACTCACCGCCGCGTCAAAATAGCCGCCATCCGCCAAAAGGTCCCGGTAGTCCTCCCAGGAGTCGGGGTAGTTCATATTGACGCTGCCCTCATTCTCGTCCCCGCCGATGGTCCCCTCCCAGGCCCCCTCGTAGCCCCCGGCGTAGTACCCGGCTATGAGGGAGGTCTCAAGCTCCTGGCCGCCCAGCCAGAGCTTGGGCCTCTTCCCGGCGACATCGTAAAACCGCTCAATGAAGGGATAGAGGACGTCCACCGTCCGGTCCTCTCCCGATGTGTTGGTCAGGACATAGCTGTCCAGGACGCGCATCTCCGCCCGGTCCTCGTCCCAGCCGGAAAAGTCCAGGGTGACAGTGCGCTGGGCGCTTATGCTCCCGTCCTCCTCCCGCAAGGTCAGGGGCAGGATGGGTCCCTCATAGAAAACATAGCTCCCCGGCCCGTCCTGGCTGTCCACACCGAAGCCGCCGGAATGTCCGGTGGGGATGAGGTAGAACCCCGCCACGATGAGCACCGCCGCCGCCGCGACGGAACCCAGAGTGGCGAAAAGGGCGCGTCTCCCCCGCTTTTTTTTGCTCTTTTGTCCCATCTCCCCGGCGGCCTCCTCCGCAAGGTCGGGGCCGATCTCGCCGATGGAGGTCAAAAGGCGCAGACTTCTCTCGTTCATATTGAAATTCCCTCCTTCTCCAGGGCGCGGCGCAGGGAGGCCCTCAGTCTCATGAGCTTCTGCGCCAGGCGGCCCTCCGGCACTCCCCGGCCCTCGGCGATGGACCGGACCGTCTCACCGTAATAGTACCGCCGGACAAAAAGCGTCCGGTCCTCCACGGAAAGGCCCCGGAGCCACCCGTCCAGGACCTCCCCCACGGCGCGGGCGTCAAATTCACTCTCCGCGCTGGGAAGTCCGGGCAGGGCGTCCTCCAGCTCGGCGGTGAGCTCTTTGAGCTCCAGGCCGTTTGCGCCGGAGCGCCAGCGGTCCACGCAGAGATTTCTGGTTATTTTTGCCATATACGCCCGCAGGGACTTGGGCCTCTGGGGCGGGATGGAGCTCCAGAGCCGCAAAAGCATGTCCGATACGCATTCCTCCGCGTCACGGGTGCTGCCCAGAAGGCGCTGGGACAGGGCGCGGCAAAAGTCGCCGTACTTCTGCCGCGCCATCAAAATCGCCGCCTCGTCTCTCGACCAGAAAAGCTCAATGATTTGTTGGTCCTCCACGTCGCCGCCTCCTTTTTCTATCTTTGAAAGGCCCTTCATGAATATAGACGTATCCGAAAGCCTTTGTATTATGGCCGGATACAAAAAAATTTCCCCCCGGAAGGTTCCGGGGGGATGGTCATTCAGGCAATCGGTTCGTTATTAAGGAACTTTTCCAATCTGTCCAAGCCCTTTTTGATGTTCTCCATGCTGGTGGCGTAGCTCCAGCGGATGTGGCTCGTGGAGCCGAAGGCCACGCCGGGGACGGTGGCCACCAGGCCGTGCTTCAAAAGCGCCTGGGCGAAGTCGGAGGAGTCATTGATTTTTTCCCCGCAGAGGGTGGAGCCGAAGGTCTTGGAGACGTCCATGAAGATGTAGAAGGCCCCGTCCGGGGGAAGGCAGCTCACCTTGTCCATGGCGTTGACGCGCTCCACGAAGTAGGCCCTGCGGCGCTGGAACTCCTGGCGCATATTCTCCACGCAGGTCTGGTCGCAACTGTAGGCCTCGATGGCGGCGTACTGGGCGATGTTGCAGGCGTTGCCGGTGGAGTGGCTGAGGTAGGTGTCCATGAGCTTGATGATGGGCTGGGGGCCGGCGGCAAAGCCGATGCGCCAGCCGGTCATGGCGTAGGTCTTGGACACGCCGTTGACCACCACGGTGCGGGCGTAGAGCTCCGGGTCGATGGCGGCGGCGGAGACGAACTTGCCCTCATAGACCAGCGTGGCGTAAATCTCGTCGTCGATGAGGTAGAGGTCGTTGTCCACGATGACCTTGCCGAGGGCGCGCATCTCCTCCTCGGAGTAGAGCATCCCGGTGGGGTTGGAGGGGTTTGTGAGAATGAGGCACTTGGTCTTGTCGGTGATGGCGGCGGAGAGCTGCTCGGGGCTTATCTTGAAGCGGCTCTTCTCATCGGTCTTTAAAATAACGGGGGTCGCGCCGCACATGCGGATGGCCTCCTCGTAGGTCACCCAGTAGGGCGCGGGGAGGATCACTTCGTCCCCGGGGTTCAGCATGACGCGCATAGCTATGTAGAGGACGTGCTTGGCGCCGGAGGTGACGCAGATGTTTTTCGGCTCATACTTCACGCCGAAGGTCTTTTCCATATAGCCGCAGATGGCCTTTTTGAGGGGCGCGATGCCGGAAGAGGCGGTGTAGTAGGACTTGTTCCCCTCGATGGCGGCGATGCCGGCGGCCTTGATGGGGTCGGGCGTGAAGAAATCGGTCTCGCCAGCGCCGAAGCTGACAACGTCCACGCCCTGGGCCTTCAGCTCCTGGCTGAGGGCGTTGATGGCGAGGGTGGCGGATGGCTTGATGGCTGTGGCGGCGGCGGATAAGCTTTTCATAACGGAATATCCCCAATCTTCATTTGATTTTACAGTCATTATATGCGCCATCCTGCATTTTGGCAAGGGCGAAAAGCTATTTTCATATGAATATGAATTTTACGGCAAGCAGGACTTTCATAATTTGTGCATTTTAACACCAATCCCCCGGGACTCTCCGCGTCAAACCGTATGCTCGTTTCCATTTTTGGTTCAAAGTGGAATTTGAGCGGGACACTCGGAGCGTATCAAACGCCGCCGCCGCGCAAATAATAGTTCCGCATTTGATTTTACGGTCAATGACCTTAAATGAGGAGGAACTATGAAAAAAGCAGTTAGTATCGTACTTTCCCTGCTTCTGGTCCTGTCGCTGGCGGCCTGCGGCAACTCCGACGCGGACAGGAGCGACAATACAAAGGACGGCGTCATCGGCGACGGCCTGGGCGACGACATGCGGGACCTTGGCGATGATGTGCGCGATCTGGGCGACGACATCTTTGACGGCAGCGACCGAAACGCCACCGACAACCGGGACGGTAACGTAAACGGCGGCGCTAACGGCAACACCGGCACGACCGGTACAAACGGCGCCAACGGCTCCGCCGGTATGGGCGTCGGGACCGGCAACACCAGCCGGCACGGCGTAAAATACAGCTTCGTTCATTAACCGCCCCTCCGCCCTTCCGCCCCTCCGTTGTGAGGGGCGGAATTTTTCATTGACAGGGCTGGGAAAACGACCTATACTTGAAGAAAAACGCGGAGGATGACCTATGGCCACACTGTTGAAGGGAGCGCCGGCAGCGGCGGCGCTCAATGAAAAGACAAAGGCCCGCGCCGCCGCCCTCAGGGAGCGCGGCGTCCTTCCCACGTTGGCGCTGGTACGCGTGGGGGAAAACGACGCGGACATCTACTACGAGCGCGGAGCCATAAAGCGGTGCGGGAGTCTGGGCATCGAGACAAAAAGCGTACTCCTCCCTGAGAACGTCACCCAGGAGGAGCTGCTGGGGACAATAGA
>CANQZF010000118.1 GCA_947628265.1 uncultured Oscillospiraceae bacterium | reverse complement strand
TGGAGCCGGAGAAGGTCACAAAAGAGGACACCTCCACGGCGGCGGGGGAGATCGCCCAGCTCATCGACAGCGGCGCAAAACGGGACATCGCCGAGGCCATGCGGGTCTATCAGTTCCCCACTGTGTCCCTATTGAGTGAGCCCGTCCGCACGGGCAGCCGGGACAGCGAGGAGGAGCTGCGGGCCACCAAGGAGCGGCTGGAGCTGTGCCTCCGGTCCTTCGGCGTCAACGTCAGCATCTCCAACATTGTTCACGGCCCCAGCATCACCCGGTATGAGATGGAGCTGGAGATCGGCGTCAAGCTCAATAAACTCACGAACCTGGCCGACGACATCGCCCTGGCCCTGGGCGTCACCGGCGTGCGCATCGCCGCCATCCCCAACCGCATCTCCACCGTGGGCATCGAGGTCCCCAACAAGAACGTCTCCACCGTCTACCTCCGGGAGATCATCACCGCCCCGGAGTTCCGCAACGCCAAATCGAAGCTCACCTTTGCCATCGGAAAAAACATCTCCGGCGACGTGATGGTGGGCAACATCTCCAAGCTCCCCCACCTTCTGGTGGCGGGCACCACGGGCTCCGGCAAGTCCGTGTGCTTAAACTCCCTCATCCTGAGCCTCATGTACAAGGCCAGCCCCGATGAGGTGAAGTTCATCATGATCGACCCCAAGATGGTGGAATTTAAAATCTACAACGGCATCCCCCATCTGCTGATCCCCGTAGTCACGGAGGCCAAGAAGGCCGCCGGGGCCCTCCAGTGGGCGGTGGTGGAGATGATGAAGCGCTACCGCACCTTCTCCGACGTGGGGGCCAGGGACATCGCCGGCTATAACGAGCAGCTGGACGAGGACACCCCCAAGATGCCCCAGATCGTGGTCATCATCGACGAGCTCGCGGACCTCATGATGATCGCCGCCAAGGAAGTGGAGGAGTCCATTTGCCGGGTGGCCCAGATGGGCCGCGCCGCCGGGGTGCATCTGGTCATCGCCACCCAGAGCCCCCGGGCCGACGTGATCACCGGCCTTATGAAGGCCAACATCCCCAGCCGCATCGCCCTGAAGGTGGCCTCCAGCCTGGAGTCCCGGATCATCCTGGACGCCGGAGGCGCGGCGGACAAGCTGGTGGGCAACGGCGATATGCTCTACGCCCCCATCGGCGTCTCCAAGCCCGTGCGTATCCAGGGGACCTGGGTCAGTGACGAGGAGCGGGAGCGGGTCATCGAGTTTGTGAAGCAGTCCGGCGAGGCCGCGTACTCCGAGGACGTCATTCAGGAGATTGAAAAGGCCGTTCAGGACAAGGAGAACGGCGGCAAGGGGTCTCAGCAGCCCCAGGAGGAGAAGCTCAAGGACTATGACGAGCTCCTGCCCCAGGCGGCGGACATCATCTTCGAGACGAACCAGGCCAGCGTCAGTATGCTCCAGCGCCGTTTGAAGCTGGGCTACGCCCGGGCCGCCAGGATCGTGGACCAGCTGGAGGAGGTGGGGGTCCTCGGTCCCTTCGAGGGCTCCAAGCCCCGCCAGATCATCATCACCCGCCAGCAGTGGCAGGAGATGCAGTTCATCAACGGCACCGCCCCCATCGGCGCCCCCGCCCCGGAGCCGTCCGAGTCCCCCCAGCCCCCCGCCCTCACCGCCGACGATTTCTTAAGCGACGATGAATAAACGAAAGATCCCTCCACAGACTCTGTGGAGGGATTTTTGCGCGTATTTATAGTGTTGCCGTCAGCCCCAATGTCAGGATCCCCTCGTTGGAGGCGTAGATGGAGGGAAGGTCCGAAAGGGGCAGGGGGTTTTGGCCCAGGCCCGCCTCGATGGTGTAGCCGGGGCGGTCGTAGCTTGCGATAAACCAGTCCTTGTACCCGGCGTAGCCGGAGGCGGCGGGGACCAGCTCCACGGAATATCCGCTGACGGCGGCAAAGCGCTGGGCGATCTCATAGGAATTTTGGGGCAGATAATTTAAATATTTCCAATAGATTACCTCTCCCTGGGTGTGGTAGGAGACGGTGAGGGAGAAGTCGTTGGCCCTCGTGAGGTTGTAGACGGCGCGGCTTTCCGGAATTTCCAGCGGCGCCGCCCCCACATAATCCCGGGGCGCCGGGGAAACATAGCCCTGAGCGAATTTGATCTCCCGGGCCTCGTTCCACCCGGCGGGGTATTGGAGGTTCGGGTCCACGCCCCGGATGTTGGCCTTCCAGCCGGAGGGAAAGGGGACGGAGGGGTAGTCCGCCGCGATGGAGCGGGCGCCCTCAAAATACGCCCCCTCCGTCAGCTCCCTGGTGACCAGCGCCACGCCGTCCGGGTTCACCATGGGCATCATATATAAGGTAGCGAGCTCAAAAAGGCTCCCGGCGTTCTGGCCGAAGACCGTGCCGCCCATGGCGTAGGCCCGGGCGTATTTTTCCAGAAATTTCATCAAAAGCGAGGCTGTGATCCACTCGTTGGCGTGGTGGGCGGCGTTATAGAAGACCTGGTTGGTCCCCGCGCCCATTTTCAGGGTGTGGAGGGACCGGCCCATGACGCTGACGCCCGCGCTGCCGGCGGTGATGAAGGGGTAGCGCGCGGCCAGGCCCCGGACGCACAGCTCCAGATACGCCGGGGTCATGGAGACCTCCCCGGACACCACATCAAATCCCCGGGGCACGGTGAGGGGCGTTCCCACCCGTAGCCGCAGAGGGTCTACGCCGGGATTTGCCGTCTCCACGGCACGGACGGTGGAGCCGGAGGTCCGGGCGATGGAGTAGAGCGTGTCCCCGGGCCGGACCGCGCGGCGGTAGAAGCCCGTGAGCCAAGTATCCAGGGACGCCCAGGTGAGCGGCCCCGCCACCCCGTCGGGGGCCAGCCCCCAGGAGGACTGGTAGCGCCGGAGCGCCGAGAGCGTTTCGGGCCCGAAAACGCCGTCGATGCCGCCGGAGAGGTACCCCGAGCGCGTCAGGGCCAGCTGAAGAAGCTCCACAAAGGGCCCCGTGGAGCCCAGAGAAACCGTTTTGAGCATTTTGTATGCCTCCTTTACTATATCTCATTCTATGTTCCTTAAAAATGGAAAAGTCCGGCAAAGAGGATTTTTGAGAAAGTGGGACAAATTAAAGCCCGCGCCGTCGAAAAGGCCGCGAAACCGGGGGCAGGAAATATCCGTTAGCCCAAAAACGAAAACTATTGCTACGCGCCGCCCGCGCCGGTCAGGACATATTAGAAAAGGGCGCAAAGCCCCAAAATCCAGAGGGGAGCGGGGAAAATTGGTTTTATTGAAATTAAAAAGATCGGCGGCGCGGCTTTTCGTATTTTGCGTGGCGGCGGCGGGGCTTGTCACCGGGGCGCTGGCCCTGACGCCGGAGACGCTGGTCCCGGTGGGGCAGGCCGTGGGCATATCGGTGAAGACCCAGGGGGTGCTGGTGTCGGAGCTTTCGGAGTTTGAGATGGACGGCGTGAGCTTCGCCCCGGCGAGGGACGCGGGGCTTCTCCCCGGGGACATCATCACGCAGATCGGCGAGCGGGCCGTGAACTCCGGGCAGGACATGATGGAGGCTCTGGACATGGCCCCGGAGGAGGTGACGGTCCGGTTTTTTCGCGGCGGAGAGGAGCGCCAGGTGACGGTGCGGCCCTACCGGGATGAGAGCGGAACGTATCTGGGGGTCTGGATAAAGGACGGCGTTACCGGCATCGGCACCGTCACGTGGTACGACCCGGAGAGCGGCACCTACGGGGCGCTGGGCCACTCCATCGCGGACAGCGCCACAGGCCTCATCGTCCCCATCCGGGAGGGTTCCATCATGCCCGCCCAGGTCACCGGCGTCACGAAGAGCCGCTCCGGTTCGCCGGGGCAGCTGGGCGGCACCTTTGACTACTCGGAAACCCTGGGGACGGTGGACAAAAACTGCGGCGTGGGTATCTTCGGCAAGGCCGGCGGGTGCTTTGAGGGGGAGGCCCTTCCCGTAGCCGAGCGGAGCGAGGTGAAACCCGGAAAGGCCGCCATCCTCTGCGACGTCTGCGGGGAGCGCCGGAAGTACGAGATCGAGATCACCCGGGTCTGGAGCGACAGCACCGACGGGCGGGATATGATGCTGCATGTCACGGACCAGGAGCTTTTGGACCTCACCGGCGGCATCGTCCAGGGCATGAGCGGCAGCCCCATCCTGCAAGACGGCAAACTGGTGGGCGCGGTGACCCACGTCCTCATCAACGACCCCGAAAAGGGATACGGCGTGTTTGTGGAAAACATGGTGAATGAGATGAACTAAAATAATACCGCCCCCAATTATTGGGGGCGGTATTCAAAATTCAAATTAAACTTTAATTGTCACGCTTATAATGTGGCTGCGGCTCGTACTTTTCTCTTTGGTATTTCGCGTATTTATCATTGGCGGCACCGTCAGAGGCTGGCGCGTCCAAAGATTCGACGGAGTATTCGATCGGCTCCTCACATATGGCGTCAGACAGGATTTTCTCCAGATACTCATACTCCGAATATTTGTCAAGGGATGCCATCACAAAAGCGTCCCTCACATACCCGGCGCAGGAGGCCATAAGCTCCTGGTCCATAAAATAGCCTTAATGCTCCACGAAAAACGTAAGCATCATCACGACCGTCCGCGTGTTTCCCTCTCTGAAACTGTCCGGCCCACTCGTAGACCCTCCCGAAAAGGAACCGGTGAATCTCGCGCAGCCCCGCAGGAGAGAAATCATCAAACCCCCGCTTGTAGAGGATGGCCATGTTCTGCCGGGACTGCTCCGCCTCGATCATATCCAGGACCTTGCCATCTTTAATGCCCAGCTTGTTTTTGAGGACAGGCGCGTCGTCATAGAGATACGGGTCAGGCACGGCCGTTCACCCGCTCCGCGATCTGCTGGTGGTAGGTCCAGAGAGCTTCCTGCACCTGCTCGTCTGTCAACTCCCCCTTGGCCCAGCTGTTGGAGAGCTTTCGCGCAAAGTCGGATATGGGCGCGCCCTCAATGGCATTGATGGCATCCGCTGTCTTTATGGCGGGGATCCGCCTTTTCTGCTCGGCTGTTGGCATCTACGATCACCTCACCGTTTCATTGTACCACAAGCGGTGAAAAAAATAAAGGACAATGTTTTTTCTACTTTGGGGGGTCTTGAGAGACGCTTCTTTCACCCCCCTCCGGATTGATGCAAAAAATTGGGAATTATGGCGGAATACAATATATTGTGGTGTGGGCGGTCGAAAAACCACTAAAAAGTTCAGAAAAACGGGAAAACTCTTTGAAAAACTGTAAAAATAGTCTTGCAAAGTTTGGATGTTTATGGTAAATTATAACTTAAGAAACGGGTTGAGGGAGAAAATTCTAATTCTTTGGAGGCTTTGATATGGACGGTAGAATAAAAGTATTACTGGCTGACGCCAATGAGGAGCAGCGCAATTCCCTTGCCCAGCGCCTTGAGCGGGACGGGACCATGGAGGTCGTGGGAGCCACCGGCGACGGCGGGAAGGCCGCCCAGATGACGCGGGACTTAAAGCCCCAGGCGGTGGTGACGGACCTCATCCTCACCGGCCTCGACGGACTTGGACTTTTGGAGGGGTTTGCCGCCATGCCGGAGCAGGACAGACCCGTGGCCATCGTGCTCTCCAGCTTCGTCAGCGACAGGACCCTGACGGCGGCGGCAGAGGCGGGGGCGGCGTACTTCATGCAGAAGCCCTGCGACGCCCAGCTCCTCATGAGCCGCATCGCCATGCTCACCCAGAGCCGCGCCGTACAGAGCGTGGACCGGGAGCTATCCGGGACCAGGGAGCCGGACCTGGAGGCGGTGGTGACGGAGATCATCCATGAGATCGGCATTCCCGCCCACATCAAGGGCTACCAGTACCTCCGGGAGGCCATCATCCGCAC
>CANQZF010000117.1 GCA_947628265.1 uncultured Oscillospiraceae bacterium | reverse complement strand
TGACCTGGGACGTGCCTTTAAAGGACAACTGCCCGGAGTGCGGCCACACCCTCTTCAAAAAATCAGGCAGGGGCTTCAATAAGCCCTTCTGCATCAACGAAAACTGCTCCCGCTTCGTCCCGGAGGACCAGCGGGGCTACCGCAAAAAGACCGCCGAGGGCGGGGAGGAGAAGCCGGACGATAAGCCGGCCGCCAAGACGGCGGCGAAGAAGCCCGCCGCCAAAAAGGCCCCCGCCAAAAAGCCGGCGGCCAAAAAATCCGCCCCCAAGACCGCCGGAGGAGCGAAGAAATGAGGGTCACCGTCATCGGCGCGGGCCTTGCCGGCAGCGAGGCCGCCTGGCAGCTGGCCGAGCGCGGAATTGAAGTTACGCTCTATGAGATGAAGCCCCAAAAACGCTCCCCGGCCCACGTCTCCGACAATTTCGCGGAGCTTGTCTGCTCCAACTCCCTGCGCTCCGACGAGCTTACCAACGCCGTGGGCCTCTTAAAAGAGGAGATGCGGCGCTTGGGCTCCCTCATCATGGCGTGCGCCGACGCCCACAGGGTCCCCGCCGGGGGAGCGCTGGCGGTGGACCGGGAGGGCTTCTCCCGCGCCGTCACGGAGAGGCTCCTGTCTCACCCCAACGTCACCGTGGTCCGTGAGGAGGTCACGCGCCTTCCCGAGGGGCGGGTCCTTATCGCCACCGGGCCCCTCACCGAGGGGGCCATGGCGGAGGAGATCGGGCGGCTCTGCCCGGACACGGACCTCCACTTCTTTGACGCCGTGGCGCCCATCGTCACGCTGGAGAGCGTGGACATGGACAGCGCCTGGTTCGCCTCCCGCTACGACAAGGGCACGGCGGATTATGTAAACTGCCCTATGGAAAAAGAGGAGTACATCGAATTTGTCACCCAGCTCCAGAAGGCGGAGGAGGCCCAGCTTCACGGCTTTGAGGACGCAAGCGTCTTTGAGGGCTGTATGCCCGTGGAGGTCATGGCCAGACGGGGCCTCGATACCCTGCGCTACGGCCCCTTAAAGCCCGTGGGCCTCCGGGACCCCAAAACGGGACGGGAGCCCTACGCCGTGGCGCAGCTTCGGATGGACAACGCGGAGGGGACCCTATACAACATGGTGGGGTTCCAGACGCACCTTAAATTCCCGGAGCAGAGGCGGGTCTTCTCCATGATCCCCGCCCTCAAAAACGCGCAGTTTGTCCGCTACGGCGTGATGCACCGCAACACGTACTTAAATTCCCCCAAGGTTCTGGATAGATATTACCGCCTCCGCAGTGACCCCCGCCTCTCCTTCGCCGGACAGATGACCGGCGTGGAGGGGTACATCGAGTCCGCCGCCTCCGGGATGCTGGTGGGCATCGAGTGCGCCCGGGAGCTTTTGGGGCAAGAGCCGGTGGATTTCCCCCGGGAGACGGCCATCGGGGCCTTGGCGCTGTACGTCTCCGGCGGGAGCGTGGGGGATTTCCAGCCGATGAACGTGAATTTCGGCATCATCTCGCCCCTGGGGTATCGCGTAAAGGGCAAGCGGAACAAGAACGCCGCCATCTCGGAGCGATCCCTTGCGATCATCGACGAGATAAAGAACAGGCTATAAAGAAAGAGGGACCATGTATGAAAATAGTGGTTGACGCCATGGGCGGGGACAACGCCCCCCTGGAGATCGTGAAGGGGGCCCTGATGGCCGCCAGGGAATTCGGAGTTGACATAATCCTCGTGGGCCGTGGGGAGGACATCCTGCGGACCCTGGAGGAGCTGGGGGAGAGCGACCTTCCCAAAAATGTGGAGGTCGCCAATGCCACCGAGGTGGTGGAGATGGAGGACGACCCCGCCACCGTCACCCGCCAGAAGGCCGACTCCTCCATGACCGTGGGCCTGAAGCTCCTCCATGACGGCAAGGCCGACGCCATGGTCTCCGCCGGCTCCACCGGGGCGCTCCTCTCGGGCGCGACGCTGGTGGTGAAGCGCATAAAGGGCATCCGCAGGGCGTGCCTGGCCCCCATTATCCCCACCCCCTCCAACGGCGGGACGCTGATGGTGGACGTGGGCGCCAACGCCGAGTGCACCCCTGAGTATCTGCTGCAATTTGCGTACATGGGCTACTATTTCGCCAAGGCCTTCAAGGGCGTGGAGAACCCCAGGGTGGGCCTTCTCAACATCGGCGTGGAGGAGACCAAGGGCAGCCCCCTCTACAAGCAGACTTACGCGCTCCTCAAAAAGGCCGGGGAGGAGGGCCGCGTCAACTTCATCGGCAACGTGGAGGCCCGGGACGTGATGGAGGGCGTCTGCGACGTGCTGGTCAGTGACGGCTTCACCGGCAACGTGCTTTTAAAGGGCATCGAGGGCGTGGGCATCTTCTTCATGCGGGAGCTCAAGGGGATGCTCAAAAAGAGCGCCCTTTCAAAAATGGCCGCCCTCATCCTCAAAAAGGACCTGATGGGCCTTAAAAAGATGACCGACTCCACGGAGGTGGGCGGCACGGCGCTTCTGGGCATCCAGAAGCCCGTCATCAAGGCCCACGGCTCCTCCAATGCCTACGCCATCCGCTCGGCGGTGCGTCAGGCCATAAAGACGGTGGACAGCGGCGTCTGCTGGAGCATCACGGACAACGTAGAATTTATGAAGGTCGAGACTGCAAATGAGTGAACTGGAAGCGCTCCAGCAGAGCCTGGGGCACACCTTTAAAAATGTGGGGCTTTTGGAGAACGCCCTCACGCACTCCTCCTGGTCCAACGAGAACCGGGACCGGAGCATCCCCTGCAACGAGCGCCTGGAGTTTCTGGGCGACGCGGTGCTGGGCTTTCTTGTGGCGGGGTATCTCTATAACCGCTTCCCAAATCTCCCGGAGGGGAAAATGACCCGCCTCCGGGCGGATTTGGTGTGCGAGCGGGCCCTCCATACCGTCTCCGAGGCCCTTGGGCTTGGAAAACATCTGCGCCTGGGGCGGGGGGAGCTGGCCACCGGCGGACGGGAGCGGGCGTCCATCAACGCCGACGCGGTGGAGGCGGTGATCGCCGCTTTGTATCTCGACGGCGGCCTTGCGGCGGCGGAGAGCTTTGTCCGGAAGTATATCCTGGACGTCTTTGAGGCGGGGGAGGCCCACCCGGACCGGGACGCCAAATCGGAGCTCCAGGAGCTCATCCAGCGCAAGAGCGGCCAGGTTTTGGAGTACCGCCACGTCTCCTCCCAGGGCCCGGACCACATGAAGGTCTTCAACGTGGAGGTCTGGCTCAACGGGCAGCTTCTGGCCGGGGGCCAGGGCCACAGCAAGAAGGACGCCGAGCAGCACGCGGCGCTGAAGGCCCTGGAGGTCCTGCAATGACCGCCCGCCGGAGCATCATCCCCGTCTTCGTGCCCCATCTGGGCTGTCCCCACAGGTGCGTCTTTTGCGACCAGCGGCGCATATCCGGGGAGGAGTCCCCGGCCAGGCCGGAGGACGTGAAAAAAGCGATCATGGAGGGCCGCGCCCGTCTCCCGGAGGGGACAGGGGCGACCCTGGCTTTTTACGGCGGCAGCTTCACCGCCATCCCTGTGTCAGAGCAGGAGGCGCTTTTGGAGGCCGCGCGGCCCTTCTTGCTGGACGGGACCATAAAAGACATCCGCCTCTCCACCCGCCCGGACGCCATCGACTGGTCGACGCTGGAGCGGCTAAAGCATTACGGCGTGCGCACCGTGGAGCTGGGCGTCCAGTCCATGGACCCGGAGGTATTGCGCCTTACGGAGCGGGGCCACACCCCTTTTGACGCGGAAAATGCCGCCAAGATGGTGAAAAACGCGGGCTTTGAGCTCATATTGCAGATGATGACGGGCCTTCCCGGGGACACGCCGGAAAAGAGCCTCACCACCGCCCGGAAATTTACGGAGCTTCGCCCCGACGGCGTGCGGGTGTACCCCACCGTGATCGTCCGGGACACGCCGCTTTTTGACCTCTGGCGGGCGGGCCTCTACCGGGAGCACACCGTGGAGGACGCGGTGGCACTGTGCGCCGAGATTTCCGAGATTTTTGACGCCGCAGGTATCCCCATCGTCCGCCTCGGCCTCAACCCCACGGAGGATTTATCCCACGGCGACGCCGTGGGCGGGGCCTACCACCCGGCCCTGGGCGAGCTTGTCCTCTCCCGCCGCTACCTCGCCCGGGAGCGGGCCCTTCTCTCAGAGCGCGACAGGGGAGCGGCCGTAACCTTCGCCGTCCCCCGGGGCCGCACCTCCGCCGCCACCGGCCAAAAACGCACGAATGTGGAGACGCTGACGCGCGAATACGGGCTCAAAGGCGTGAAATTCGTGGAGCGGGATATGCCGGAGATGAGCGTGGAGGCCCTCCGGGGGGTTTAAAAGGGATGCCGCCCTTTTGGGCGACGGGGCCCTCCGGGGGTTTTAAAAAGGATGCCGCCCTTTTGGGCGGCGGGATCTACTTTCCGCTCTTTGATTTCGTCAAAGAGCGGAAAGTAGCAAAGGGGAGAAACCGATTAAGGGGCGCTCTGTAGCCTCAAGCCTCTACGTTATACTGGCGGGTCGGCTCCCGCAGTGGTGGACGATACATCTGGGTGGAACCATATCCGCGCGGGTGTTGTCGTATTGAGAAGCGGCTACGTCCGCGTAAGCCCGAATTATAAATTCGGGCGACGCTGCTTGGGCGGTAGACGACAGTCTCTGCGTCTATCCTCCGCCGCGCTACATTGTCTGTTGTCGTGTGGTAATCGGTAGAACAGCGGCTATATCCGCTGGCGCTGGCGCTTTGCGCCTCGCGCCTCGCTGGTGCACTTCCAAGCAACACCGTAGGGGTCGCCGTCCCCGGCGACCCGTCCTCCAATTTACACCTCAACCCTCAATCAAAGAGCAATACCTCCCGTACGGGCCGCCGCCCTCGGCGGCCCATCCCTCGATAACCGACAATTCAAAAAAATATTCTCTCCCTTTCAAAAAGGGGGAGAATTTTTGTAACATATGGGCTTAAATTGCGTCTAAATAAATGAAAGGACCTTTCAAAGAGGAAGTGGAAAGATGGAGGACCGGGAGATCGTCGAGCTTTTCTTCAAACGGGACGAGCGGGCCATTGAGGAGGCCCGGCGCGCCTACGGGGCGTACCTGGCGGCGTTTTCCGGGAGGCTTCTGGACGCCCGGGACGCGGAGGAGTGCGTCGCGGACGCCTACCTGCGGGCCTGGAACACCATCCCGCCGGAGCGGCCCGGAAACCTCCGGGCGTACCTCGCCAAAATCCTCCGAAATCTCTGCGTTGACCGGCTGCGTAGGCTAGGCGCGGAGAAGCGGGGCGGAGGAGAGGCTTGGGGCGTGCTGGACGAGCTTTCCGCCGTGGCCCCGGACGCGGCGCTGGAGCGGGTGACGGCGGAGGAGCTGGCGCATTATGTAAACCGCTTTGTCCGCACCCTGCCCCGGCGGGACGGGGATATATTTATCCGCCGGTGCTTCTGGTGTGAGAGCGTGGGGGACATCGCGAGGCGCTACTCCATGCGCCCCAACGCAGTCTCCGTCAGCCTCAGCCGCAGCCGGAAAAGGCTTGCGGCGTATTTGAGAAAGGAAGGTCTTTTGGAATGAACACAAAGCTTTTTGAGGCCTTTACCGATTTGGATGAGGACCTCCTGGAGCGCGCGGAGGGGCAGAGAAAAAGAAATAAGCGCGTCTGGCTGGGCTTTGCCGCCCTGGCGGCCTGCGCGGCCGTGGTTGTGGCGGTCGCCCTGCCCAGGAACGCCGAGGACCCGTCATACAGTATTCAGGAGCCCTCCGTACCCACGGAGAACAGCGGCGACAAGCCCCAGGACTACCCCGCCGCGCCCACGGAGCCCATCGACGACGGGCCCATAGATCGTGACCCCGTGGAGCCGCCGGAGCTTGCATATAACGAGATGG
>CANQZF010000116.1 GCA_947628265.1 uncultured Oscillospiraceae bacterium | reverse complement strand
CCCTGAAACCCTTTAGATAGTACGTTGTATCGGCGGTACGGCTCCCGCAGTGGTGGACGATACACATGGGTGGAACCATATCCGCGCGGATGTGGTCGAATTGAGAAGCGTCTACGTCCGCGTAAGCCCGAATTATAAATTCGGGCGACGCTGCCCGGGCGGTGGTCGGGAGTCTCTGCGTCTACCCTCCGCCGCGCTACATTGTCTGTTGTCGTGTGGTGGTCGGTAGAGAAGCGGCTACGTCCGCTGGCGCTGGCGCTGCGCGCCTCGCGCCTCGCTGGTGCGGTGTTCGGGAGGGTCTGGGACCCTCCCCTACGAAAAACTTTGGAAATGTTTCATTTTTATGGGAAAATCTCTCAAATTTCTCGTAGGGGCGGGTTCTAAACCCGCCCGTCCCCCGTCCACCACATTGCCCTCATAAACCGCCGTAAGGGCCGGACACCGTGCCGGCCCGCCCCCCCGTCCACCGCCGCACCCTCAACCAACGCCGTACGGGTCGCCGCCCACGGCGGCCCATTCTCCGTTTACTGTACCGCCTTTCCAACACGACGTAAGGGCCGATGACCACATCGGCCCATTTCCCCGTCCACCGCCGCGCCCTCAACCAACGCCGTACGGGCCGCCGCCCACGGCGGCCCATTCTCCGTTTACCGTACCGCCTTTCCAACACGACGTAAGGGCCGATGACCACATCGGCCCATTTCCCCGTCCACCGTCGCACCTTCAACCAACGCCGTACGGGTCGCCGTCCCCGGCGACCCGTCCTTCAATTTTCACCCGGCCTCCCCTCGACGCACGATGTCCCGTAGGGTCGGCCGCCCACGGCTGACCGTCCCCCGTCTTTCGTCGCACCTACGAAAAATGCCGTAGGGGCCGCCTCTCTTGGCGGCCCGTCCCCCGATTTCCGCACCCGTCCCAATAAAAAGGTTTGCGGCTACGCCGCATATAAAATCATTCGCCGCACACTTGTGCAGCGAATACCGTTTTTTGAGCGTGACGCATTGTTTTGATACCGTGTCCTCCCACCTGCCCGGGCCGCCAAGAGAGGCGGCCCCTACGGCGGGAAGGGCGGGACAGAAGAAAGGGAAGTAAATTTGCTCCCCTCCGCCTTTCAGGCGGACATCTGCTTTACCCCTATCCTCTGCCCATACTTTACCGGGGTCTCTATCCCCCTGCGGGTATTCTCAAGGTAAACGTCGTCTATCTTCGCCCGGTCCTTGCCCAGGAGGACGATGACGGTGCTTCCCCCGTAGAGGAAATACCCCTTTTCCTCACCCCGTGCGCATTTTCCGGGGCCGTGGAGGTTATGAATCTTCCCCACCAGCATGGCGCCTACCTCCATCTGCACCAGCTTTCCGAAACATTCTGAGTCAATAACCGTGTATTCCCGGGCGTTTTGGGTGAAAACCGGGACGTTTTCCAGAGCGATGGGGCGGACGGTGTGGAGGACGCCGGGGAGGTGGATGTTCTCCCCCTTGACGCCGGAGTCCACGTAGCCGTAGCGGTGGTAGTTGTCCACGCACAGCCGGAAGACGAGGGCGGTGCCGCCCTCCAGCTCCCGGCAGATGGGGTCGGAAGATAAGAGGGAGGAGAGGGTGTAGGCCGACTGTTTCACCGGCAAAATCGTGCCCTTTTGAAGCTCGTAGACGGACAAAAGCCCGTCGCAGGGGGCGATGAGGGCCGTTTTGTCCATGTCCACGCTCCGCAGACCCGGCTTTATTTTCCGGCAGAAGCAGTCGTTGAAGGAGCGGAAATTGTCGGACTCATACTCCGTCAAATCGATACGGTTCCCCCGGACGAAGGGCCCGATGAGGCACTTGGAGGACCGGGTATCCAGAAATTTTCCCACAAGGCGCGAAAGGCCGGGACGTGTGAGAGCTTTCAGCATCACCCGCCCCGGCGCTGTTTTATAGAGAAATTCAAGCCCCGTCATTTTAAAAGCTTCCCCACAAGCATCAGCGCGAACTCCACCGCGCCGATGGCCACCATCAGAAGGATCCCCTTTAAACCGGGCTTTTTGATCTGGATGGGCAGCAAAAAGGCGACGCCGCATAAAATCGCCGTGCCGAAATAGACGAAGGTCACGTCGGAGGGGATTATGTACTGGAGAAGCTGGATGAAGGGGAAGATGAGGGAGACGGTGGTGACGGGCATCCCCAGGTAGTATTTCCTGGCTCCGGTCTCGGTCTTTTGCCGCTCCTCCTCGGTGACGTTGAAGTAGGCAAGCCGGATGAGGGCCGCCAGGGAGTAGAGGATGAGGATGGCCACAAGGGCGGCGTCAAGGGCAAGGAACACCGCGCGGGGGCAGTTGGCGCCCACCCAGTACATGGCCGGGGACCAGCGCAGCATGGCCACGCCAATGGCCACGGGCAGGACCCCGAAGGCCACAAGGTCCGAGAGGGAGTCTATCTGGATGCCGAAGGCGCACTCGGCGTCCGAGCGGTCCTTCTTCCGGCGGGCCACCTTGCCGTCAAAGGCGTCGCACAGTCCGCAGAAAAGGAGAAAGAAGGTACCGATATACGGGTGTCCCGGCCCCGCCAGGGAGACGATGATGCCCGTGGAGGCCGACAGGAGGCTCAGATACGTGAGAATAACCGTGTAGTCATAAAAACCGATCAAGGTCATCGCCCTCTCTTTCTATGCAAAAGGTAGTTGACAAGCGTTACGCATCCGCAAAAGAGCACCAGAATGTAAAAGGAGATCGCCCGGGAGAAGAGCTCAAAATCCACCAGGTCCTTGAGGGGGATGAGGTCGGCGAAACCGTCCAGCATCATGTAGTCGGAGACGCCCATGGCGCCGGGGATGGGGATGATGTTGGAGCCCAGCACCGTACAGCACTGCACCGCCCAGACCCTGGCGGCCCGGAGAAAGCCGCCCCCGGAGGCCAGACACAGGAAAAAGGGCACGCTGATCACCGAGATCCGCTGGAGGAGATTGAGGAGGAACGCCTGGGTCAGGGCCCGCCGGTGGGACATGATCATCCCGGCGTACATCTCGTAATCGGCCATGTGCGCGGCCAGCTTTTCCCGCTTTTTCTCCTCGTGTCGGAGGATGCGGAGCTTGCAGAGAACGTGGAGACCGCCGTTGGCGATACGCCGCAGGAGCCCAGGATTTATGAGGAGCATCAGGAAAAAGAGGCCCAAAAGCGCCTGGATAAGGAACCCCGCCACGATGAGCACCCGGGAGACCGTGCCGAAGGCCAGGAAGATCCCCGGCTGGGTGACGAGGGTCAGAAGCCCCAGCGCCAGAATGGAGGCGGTGTACATGGTGAGATTGGCGATGAGCGCCACAGTGGTGACCAGCGGCGGGATGCCGTCCCGGATCATGAAGTAGGCGCAGGCCGGCTGTCCGCCGGTGGCCGAGGGGGTGATGGCGGAGAAGTAGAGGTCCGCCGCAGAGTACCCAAACCCCCGGAGGTGTCCGGCCTCATGCCCGAAGGCCCGACAGATGGCGATCACCGCCTCGCCCTCAAAAAGGATGAAGCCCAGCATACACAAGACCGCGCAGAGGACCCAGGGGAGCGACGCCCCGGCGATATACGCCCCGAAGGACTCCAGGGTAAAGGAGCGGCTCTGGGAGACGATGGCGTAGACGCTGAAGGCCGCGACGGCCACAAAGACCAGGGACCACAGGAGCTTGGAGCGGGAGGAGGAATCTTTTTTCATAAGGTGTCTCCCAAACGTCGGGCGTTGAGCTTTTGAAAGATCCGGCCGAGACCCAGGCGGGCGGCCAGGAGCTGCCCCAGCTCCGCCACCATAAGGCCGCCCAGAATATCCGCCGCCACGTGCTGCTTCACCAGCACTACGGAGGCGAAGACAAGGAGCGTCAAAAGGAGCATGGAGACCTTGTACCACCGGGGGATGGACTTGCTGCCCAGGGTCCCCCGAAAGCAGATCCAGGACTCCGCGCAGTGGATGGAGGGGAAGAGGTTGTCCGGCGCGTCCAGGGCGTAGATGAGCGCCGTGAGCCGGGAAAAGAGGTCCCGCCCCGTCACCTCCGGCCTTACCATCACCGTGGGGAGGGCCAGGAAAAAGACGAAGCACACAAGTTTAGACAAGATCTCCCCGGACATCACCCGATAGCACCGCTCGGGGCTTTCCCGGCTTATGACGATGTACCCCACTACCCACTGGACGTACGCCAGAATGTAAATGACGATAAAGGCGGGGACAAAGGGGATGCAATCGTCCAGCGCCAAGGTCAGATCGTAGTGGACCGCCCCCCGGGTCAAAAGCCTGGTCGCCCAATAGGTCAGGCAGTTTATGATGAGCGCCGCCAGCAGGGGGAGACGGGCGTATTTCGGGATAAGGGGCCGGGACAGCTTCAAACCTATGCACTCCTGAATAGTTCAACTCTAAAGCGTAAGTATACCACAAAACCACGATTTGGTAAATAGGGAATTTTCTTAATATTTCCCTAAGATTATGCCATAGGCGGAGTGGCAACGGGCGGGGCGGGGGCATAGAATGGATGGAAATGGTTTTTTGGCGCTTTGGGATTTACAAAACCGAATAAATGGTGTAAAATACTTATTTAATACCCGAAAAACGCCGGGGAGAGGAGGAACGGTCATGGATCGCGGCAAAAAAATCGTGCGCGTCAGCGTTATCGGCATAGTGGTGAACCTGGTCCTTGTGGCCTTCAAGGCACTGGTGGGCTTCCTCTCCGGCTCCGTGGCGGTCATTATGGACGCGGTGAACAACTCCACCGACGCCCTTTCCTCCGTCATCACCATCGTGGGCACGCGCCTTGCCGGGAAGGACCCGGACAAAAAGCACCCCTACGGCCACGGGCAGATCGAGTATGTCACGTCCGTCACGGTGGCGGTGGTCATTCTCGTGGCCGGCGTGATGGCCCTCATCGAGTCGGTCAAGAAAATCGTGGACCCCGTGGCGGCCACGTATAACGCCGTCACCCTCGCCATCATCGCCGTCTCCGTGGTGGGGAAGCTCCTTTTGGGGCGGTATGTGAAGGGGGAGGGCCGGAAGCTCAACTCCGAGGCCCTTGTGGGCTCCGGCACCGACGCCATGATGGACGCGCTGGTGTCCCTCTCCACCCTGGCGGCGGCCATCGTCTCCATGATATGGCACATAAACCCGGAGGGGTGGCTGGGCGCGGTCATCGCCCTCATCATGCTCAAATCCGGCGTGGAGCTTTTGATGACCAGCCTTGGCGAAATCATCGGGGCGCGGGTGGACAGCGAGCTCTCCCAGAAGCTGAAGGCCTTCATCTGCCGGTATCCCGGGGTTTTAGGGGCCTACGACCTGACGCTCCACCGCTACGGCCCGGAAAAGCTCATAGGCTCGGTCCATGTGGAGCTCCCGGACGATATGACCGCCCGGGAGATACATAACCTCACCCGGCACATCTCCGAGGATGTTTTTTCAGACTTCGGCATCGTCCTGACGGTGGGCATCTACGCCTCCAACACCTCCGAGGGGGTGTTTTCCGAGATGAAGGAGACCCTGCGCACCCTCATCGTCCAATACCCGGAGATCTTGCAGATGCACGGCTTTTACGTGGACACGGAGCGGGGCCTTGTCACCTTCGACCTCATCATCGACTTCAACTGCGACCACAAGGAGCGCATCCGCGACGAGCTGGTCACGAAGATGAGCGGCCTCTACCCGGAGTACGCCTTCGCCGTGGTGCTGGACAGCGATATAAGCGACTAAAGTTCGTGAAAAGGCCGTTGGCCTTTTCACGAAAAGGGGATGCGTGCGGAACCCCGTCTTTGAATTCTGCGGAATTCAAAGACGGGGTTCCTGCCGTTTTGCTCCGCGCACGGCCCTGCGGGCCGCACACTCCGCAAAACAAAAGGGATTTTTTGCGAGGCAAAGCCCCGCAAAAAATATTGAATTAGGGGACGGGCGGGTTCCAAACCCGCCCAAATTGCCCCTCCCTCCGGGAGGGGTGCCCGAGCGAAGCGATGGGCAGGGTGGGTCCGTAAATCCCCAC
>CANQZF010000115.1 GCA_947628265.1 uncultured Oscillospiraceae bacterium | reverse complement strand
GATCCCAGGGCTCGCCCTTCCAGTTGAGAGCGCCCTTCGGGGGGTTCTTGTCCATGCCCTCCCACCAGACCGTTCCGTCGGGCTTGAGGACGACGTTTGTGAAGATGGTGTTCTTCTTGGTGGACATCATGGCGTTGGGATTGGACTTCATGGAGGTGCCGGGGGCCACGCCGAAGAAGCCGTTCTCCGGGTTCACGGCCCACAGGCGCCCGTCGGGGCCGGGACGGATCCAGGCGATGTCGTCGCCCACGGTCCAGACCTTGTAGCCCTTCTTCTGATAGCCCTCGGGGGGAATGAGCATGGCAAGGTTCGTCTTGCCGCAGGCGGAGGGGAAGGCGGCGGAGATGTAGTGGATCTCGCCATTGGGGAACTCCACGCCCAAAATGAGCATGTGCTCGGCCATCCAGCCCTCGTCACGGCCGAGGCACGAGGCGATGCGCAGGGCGAAGCACTTCTTGCCAAGGAGCACGTTTCCGCCGTAGCCGGAGTTCACGGACATGATGGTGTTCTCCTGGGGGAAGTGGACGATATAGCGCTTCTCGGGGTCCAGGTCGGCCTTGGAGTGGAGGCCCTTGATGAAGTCGGGGCTGTCGCCCAGCGCGTCGTAGACATCCAGGCCCACTCTCGTCATAATGGCCATGGAGACCACCACGTAGATGGAGTCGGTGAGCTCGATGCCGTACTTGGCGAAGGGGGAGCCCACGATGGACATGGAGTAGGGGATGACATACATGGTGCGGCCCTTCATGGAGCCGTCGTAGATCCCGTAGAGCATGGTCTTCATCTCCTTGGGGTCCATCCAGTTGTTGGTAGGGCCGGCGTCCTCCTTGCGCTCACAGCAGATGAAGGTGCGGCCCTCCACGCGGGCCACGTCGTTGACGGCGGAGCGGTGGTAGACGCAGCCGGGGAGCTCCTCGTCATTAAGCTTGATGAGCTCGCCGGTCTTATAGGCCTCCTGTCTGAGGGACTCAAGCTGCTCCTCACTGCCGTCGATCCAGACGATCTTGTCGGGCTTGGTGAGGGCGGCCATCTCGTCGATCCAGGAGAGAACGGCCTGGTTTTTGGTGTACATGATAACTCCTCCTTATGAGATGAGAGTACAAACTTCTCTGTATATCATTTTAAACGATTAATACAGGAAATTTCAATGTCAAGACTGACAAATAATAAACGAATTGACAGGATTTTTTGATATAGAATAGTTGTCAAAAAAAGGCCCCGCCACTAAATGTTGTGACGGGGCGGTTTTGAGACGTAAGGATTTCCGGGGACGGTAAATCTCCAGGGCCAGCTTTTGGCCTCCCCGGCGTAATCGACGCCGATACGGGGCGTCGAGAGCGGGTTTTGGACCGAATATCCCTCCTCCACGGTGAGGGGAGAGGCGGAGTCGTAGAGCCTCGCGCCGTAGAGAGCCCTGTCAATGCCCAGGGCCATGGTGAGCTTCCCCGGGCCGGAGCAGAGATTTTTGGGGGCCTGTCCGCCCCGTCTGCGGGTCATAATGTCGATGCCGGAGACGGGCTCCAGGGCCCGGATGAGCACGCAGTCGGGGGAGTTTTCCTCGCCGCAGGAAAAATTCAAGCACCAGTACATCCCGTAAATGAAATAGATGTACGCAAGCCCCTTCCCCTCGTAAAGCGCCCGGACGCGCTCCGTTTTCCCCCGGTAGGAGTGGGCGGCGGGGTCGCGCTCACCGCAGTAGGCCTCCGTCTCCACGATGACGCCCCGGACCTCCTCATTTCCCACGCGGCTGACGAGAACCGCGCCCAAGAGCTCCCTTGCCACGGTGAGGGTGTCCCGCTTATAAAATTCCAGCGGCAAGATCACGCCAAACGCCTCCCCAAAGCGTCCGTGAGCGCGGCAAACTCCGGTATCCCCAGGGCCTCCCCACGGACAGTTTCGGAAAGCCCCGCCTCACGGATGGCCTCCGCGACGGCGGACTTGTCCAGCGCCCCGGAAAACCCGGCGGAGAGGGCGTTCAAGAGCGTCTTGCGCCGCATATTGAAGGCCGCCCGGACGGTCTTGAAGAAAAGGGCCTCGTCCACCTCCGCCGCCTTCCGCTCCCGGCGGGTGAGGCGTATGACGGAGCTCGTCACCTTGGGCCGGGGCTCAAAGCAGGAGGGGGGCACGTCAAAAAGAAGCTCCGGGACCGTATAGAAGTTCACGAAAACGCCGAAGGCCCCGTAGTCCGCCGTTCCGGGCTTAGCGCAGATACGCCTCGCCACCTCACGCTGGATCATCACGGTGACGGTCTTAAAAAGCCCGCTCTCGATGAGCCTTGTGAGGATGGGGGAGGTGATGTTGTAGGGCAGATTGGCGCAGACCGCCGGGGTGAGCCCGCCGAAATATTCCTCCACCAGGGAGGAAAGGTCCGCCTCCATGGCATCTCTGTTCAAAACCGTGACGTTGGAAAGTCCCCCCACGGTCTCGGCGAGCACAGGCATGAGCCGTGTATCCACCTCCAGCGCCAGCACCCGTCCGGCCTTTTTCGCAAGCTCCGCCGTGAGGCACCCGATCCCCGGCCCGATCTCCAAAACGCCGGTATTCTCGTCCGCCCCGCACTCCCGCGCAATCCTCTCCGGCACCCAGGCGGCAATCAGAAAATTCTGCCCCTTAGCCTTGGAAAAATGAAATCCGTGCCTTTCCAAAAGGGGCATTATAGTTTTTAAGTCGGTAAGCTCCATAAAAACCTCATGATCTCGAGGATGTACGGTACGGCCTCATCATATCAATTTCTGACAAGCGTCCTTCAGCGCGGGGATGTCGTTTGAAAGCGTTTCCCACACCGAGGCCAAGTCAATGGAGCCATACGCGTGGACATAAAAATTCCTTGTGTCCTTGATGACGCGCCAGGGGACGGAGGGGTTTTGAGCTTTGACGGGGTCGGAAAGCTGGTTTACCAGCTCTCCGATTTGAACGATGCACATACAGCAGGCGTCCTGAAAGAGCGTGTCTTTTTCGAAGACCTGATAGCTTCTATCAAACCTTTGAAGATTTTCGTCAATTCTGTCACAGTATTCGATGATTTTTTCAAGAATACGTCTGTCACGCGTCTCGATAGAGCAGCACCTCCTCGCGGGAAATGGCGTCAAGGAACAATTTGTCGGTGGAAGCGGTGGTCACAAGGTCCACCGGCAGCTGCAGGGCGTCTTCAACATCGAGACGGAAGGCAGAGAGCTGAAAGAGCGAGTTGAGCCGCCCTTTTTCAATGAGGAGATCCACGTCGCTGGCCTCGTTGGCTGTCCCCCGGGCGTAAGAGCCAAACAGCAGGACGCTCTCGACTCCGTGCTTTTTCGCGATAGGCGCGACGATATTCTCAAGCTCGCGGATGGTGTATGGAGCCATTGCGCTTCCTCCTTTCATCAATAAAGTAATAATACCATTTTATTCAGCGGTGTCAAGGCTCTTGAGGGAGCGCTTTTCGTAGATCCCATACACCACCAGCGACAAAATCACGGTCAACGTGTCGGCGGCGAGCTGGGACCAGACGATGCCGTACATGCCGAAGACATGGTTGAGAATGAGGAGCATGGGGATGTTGAAGACCGCCCAGCGGGTGACGCCCAGAAAGAGCGCGTAGCCGCCCTTGCCGAAGCCGTTGAAGAGGTAGACGTGGAAGAAGCACAGGAACATCATGATCGTAGCCAGCACCCGGGCCCGCAGGAATTTCGTCCCCAGGGCGGCGGTGGCGGCGTTGTCGATGAAAAAGCCCATGATCTGTCCGGCGAAGAGCTCATATAGCCCGATGCTGACCACGGCGCACCCCAGGCCCAGCAGGAGGGAGAAGCGCTTTGTCTCCCGGAGCCTCGTTAAGTTCTTTGCAGAGTAGTTGTAGGCGATGATGGGCATCATCCCCTGGCAGATGCCGATACCCACGTTGAGGGGCAGCCGCTCCACCTTCAAAACGATGCCGATGGCCGGCAGGGCCTCCACCACCTCCACGTAGCCGCTCATGAGCTTGTCGATGACCATGTAATCGAGGTCAAATAGGAGCGTGGCGATGGAGGAGGGGATCCCCACGGCGAAGATGCCCTTGACGCTGGCCCTGTCCGGCAAATCCCTGGGGGAGACAAGCCGCAAAATGCCGCCGGAGGCGCGCATCCGCAAAAGCGCCGTCACAAAATACCCGCAGGCGATGCAGTTGGAGAGGAAGGTGGCCAGCCCCGCGCCCACAACCTCCATGCCCTCCGGCAGGAGCACGAACATGAAAAGGGGATCGAGAATGATGTTGATGACGCCGCCCATGGTGATGCCAAAGCCCGCCTTTTTCGACTCGCCCACGCTGCGGATGAGGTTGGCGAGGGTGTTGGACAGCACCGTGGGCACGCCGCCCAGGACGATGACGAAGAAGGCGTAGGCGCTGGCATATTGGTAGTTCGAGTCATTTGCCCCCAGAGCGCGCATCAGCGGCCCCATGAAGCACAGCACCCCCACGGAGAAGAGCGCCGCCGTCAGCACGCCCAGATAGACGCAAAAGCTGTAAACCTTTCTTGCCTCCTCCGGGCGTTTTTGCCCCAAAAGCCGGGAGATCAGGGCCCCGCCGCCGATCCCCGCGAGGCCGGAGATGGAAAGGGAGATATTGAAGATGGGCAGAATGAGGGACACCCCGCCCACCATGAAATTATTCCCCGTGCGCCCCAGGAAAAAGGTGTCCGCCATATTGTAAATGAGGACGATGAGCTGGCTGATCACCGTGGGCACGGCCATCTTCAGCACCGCCCTCGGTACGGGCATATTCTCAAAAAGGTCGGTATTATCTATGTTCTTTACCATTTTCGCGCTGCCTTTCAAACGCAATATTCACAAAAAAGCCTTGGAGCCAAAGCCCCAAGGCATTTTTGGTCCGAGTGACTGGATTCGAACCAGCGGCCTCTTGAACCCCATTCAAGCGCGATACCAAACTTCGCCACACCCGGTTATTTTTTTGTGCCCACGTATAATAGCATATATTCCGAAACTTTGCAAGAAGAATTTTTAACTTTTTTGGATTTTTCTTTTTGAGGGCGGAAAACGGCGGTTTTTGGGGGACGGTTCGGGATTGACAAAAATGGTAGGGGATGTTATAATCCGCATGAATACAATTTGTAACCATTTGTAACGGAAATCGTCATTATCGGGAAGGGAGGAGAACGAATGAAGCGTTTTATCCCTGGGCTCATGAGCGTGGCGGCCCTGACGGCACTGGCGCTTGGCCTCGCCGAGCCGGCGCGGACCGCCGAGGATCTTATTAGCTACGTCGTTTGCCGCAACGAGGATATTCACATTCTTTCACTGCCCGAGACCTCCCCGGAGGAGCTGGCCGGCCTTTGCGGCTACGACCCGGAGGCGTACATCATCTCCCTTACGGAGCGTGAGGACTACATTCTGGTGACCATGCGCGACGCCGTCTCCGTGACGCTGGAGGCGGACGGGGAGAAGCGGGAGATCCGGGCCACCGGAGGCACGGTGGGGGACCTTCTTGAGAATTTCAACGTGACGGTGGGGGAGGAGGACATCGTCTCCCACCCCGCCGATACGCCCCTGGCGGACGGAATGGCCATCAAGATCGGGCGGGTGACTTACGGCGAGGCCTTTGAGGAGCGCTCCGTCCCCCACGGCACCGTCTATCAGGACTCGTCCAGCCTCTATAAGGGCGCCGAGGAGACCCTCACGGAGGGCTCCGACGGCGTGGAGCGGCTTACCTACCGGGTGAAATACATCGACGGCGTAGAGACCGGCCGGGAGCTTGTGGGGACGGAGACGGTGAAGGAGAGCGTGGACACCGTCATCGCCCGGGGCACAAAGGTGAAGGAGACCCCCAAGCCCGCCACCCAGCCCAGCGGCGGGAACACGTCTTCCGGAGGGAACACATCTTCCGGAGGGAACACATCTTCCGGAGGGAACACATCTTCCGGAGGGAATACTTCTTCCGGAGGGAATACTTCCTCCGGCGGGAATACATCCTCCGGAGGAAGTATTCCCTCCGGAAGAAGTATTC
>CANQZF010000114.1 GCA_947628265.1 uncultured Oscillospiraceae bacterium | reverse complement strand
ACCACCGCGCAGACGGCCTCGCCAAGGCCGCCGATGATGCTGTGCTCCTCGGCGGTGACGATCTTCCCGCACTCACGGGCGGCCTTCAGGACGATCTCCTCGTCCAGCGGCTTTATGGTGCAGAGGTTGATGACCCTGGCGTTGACGCCCTCATTTTTCAGCTGCTCCGCCGCCTCCAGAGCCTCGTAGACCATGAGGCCTGTGGCGATGATGGCCACGTCGTTACCCTCGCGCAGCGTCTCGCCCTTGCCGATCTCAAATTTGAAGTTCTCCTCGTCGTGGAATACGGGGATGGCAAGCCTTCCGAAGCGGAGATACACGGGGCCCTCATGCGCATAGGCGGCGCGGACGGCGGCTCTGGCTTCCACGGCATCTGAGGGGCAGAGAACCACCATGCCGGGGATAGAGCGCATTAAAGCGAAGTCCTCGCAGCACTGGTGGCTGGCCCCGTCCTCGCCGACAGAGATACCCCCGTGTGTCGCGCCGATCTTCACATTGAGGTGCGGGTAGCCGATGGAGTTTCGCACCTGCTCAAAGGCCCTCCCCGCTGCGAACATGGCAAAGGAGCTGGCAAAGGGGACGAGGCCCATGCTGGCGGCTCCCGCCGCCACGGCCATCATGTTCCCCTCCGCGATGCCGCACTCAAAGTGCCGGTCCGGGAACTTCTTCCTGAATACCCCCGTCTTCGTGGCGGCGGCAAGGTCGGCCTCAAAGACCACAAGGTCGGATTTTTCCTCGCCCAGCTCCGCCAGGGCCGCCCCGTAGGCGTCGCGGGTAGCCATCTTTTTCACATCAGCCATCTTATTCCGCCTCCAGTTCCGCTAATTTCGCTCTGAGCTCGTTCATGGCGACCTCATACTCCGCGTCGTTGGGGGCCTTGCCGTGCCATTCGACAGAATTGGTCATGTAGCTGACGCCCAGGCCCTTTACCGTGTGCATCACGATGCCGAAGGGCTTGCCCTTTGTCTCCCGGGCCTTTTTGAACGCCGCCTCGATCTCGTCAAAGCTGTGGCCGTTGATCTCCACGACCTCGAAGCCGAAGGCTCTCAGCTTTTCCGCGATGTCCCCGGAGTCCATGACGTCCTTTGTCGGCCCGTCGATCTGGAGGCCGTTCTTGTCGATGATGGCCACGAAGTTGTCCAGCTTATAGTTGGCGGCGAACATGAAGGCCTCCCAGACCTGGCCCTCCTCAATTTCGCCGTCGCCCAAGAGGGTGTAGACCCGTAAGGACTTGCCCATGTACTTGGCGGCCTTGGCCATGCCTGCGGCGGCGGAGACGCCCTGGCCCAAAGAGCCGGTGGACATATCCACGCCGGGGGTCAGGTTCATGTTGGGGTGGCCCTGGAGGTGGCTGCCGATCTGCCTTAAGGTCTTCAAATCCTCCCAGGGGAAGAAACCTCTCAGCGCTAAAGTGGCGTAGAGGCCCGGGGCGGTGTGGCCCTTGGAGAGGACAAAACGGTCTCTATCCGGGTTCTTGGGGTCCTTGGGGTCAACGTTCAGCTCCTTGAAGTAGAGATACGTGAACATATCCGCCGAGGACAGGGACCCGCCGGGGTGCCCGGCCTTCGCCGCGTGGGTGCCCTCGATGATCCCCATGCGGACCTTCGTGGCCTTGATTTGAAGGTCTTTTCTTTCAGTATCTGTCATTTGCTCATTCCTCCTTCAGACTGAAGGTTTTTTCCAAAAACTCTGCTATGGCGTCGGAGTTGTTGTCGCCGATCACAATGTCCGCGGCGGCCTTGACCTCCGGGACGGCGTTGGCCATGGCCACGCCCAAGCCCGCGCGCCGCAGCATCTCCCGGTCCGAAAGATCGTCCCCGAAGGCCGCGATGTTCCGAGGGCGGATGCCAAGGGCCTCACACACCCGGGAGAGCCCCGCCTCCTTGGTGACGCCGGCGCGGGTCAGCTTGTACCAATTTCCGTCGGTGAATTTCACCATGTCACAAAAATCCAGCACCCGCCGGAGCTCCGCCGCCCGCTCAGGGTCGGGGATGTCCGCGCAGACCATCAGGGCCGCCTCCCGGAAGTCGGAGAAGTCCGTCTCGCGTGTCTCGCCCCAGGCCACGTAGCCGCTGTGATCGGAGGGGTAATTGTGGTAACAGCATCGGTCCGTGTCGGCGTCCAGCCGCACGCCGGGGCCGCAGATTTTTTGGGCGCGGGCGATGATTTTTAATGTCTCCTCCGGAGTGAACGCGCCGGTAAAGACAAGCTCCCCGTGGACCTTTACCGAGGCGCCGCCGCTGGTGATCAGCACCTCCGGGCGCAGGAACCTTAAAATGTGGCCGGCGTTCTGCTCCGAGCGGGAGGTGGCCACGCCCACCGCCACACCGGCCCTCTGGCACAGCTGGAGGGCCCGGAGGTTGCGCTCCGACACCGTTTTGTCCCGGCGCAGGAGGGTGTCGTCCAGGTCAAAGAGCAGGAGCTTGATGGGTCCCATGTCAAAGCTCCGCCAAAAGGCACCCGTGGGGGGCTATAAGCGTCCCGCAGGGGGCGCCGGTCCAGACGTCCAGGGCAGTTTCCCGTATCTCCATGGGCTCCTCGGTGAGGTTGAAGACGGCTTTGTACCGCGCGCCCTCCGGGGTGGTCACAGCCCAGACGGCTTTTTCCGGGGTGTATACCAGCTCCTCCCGGGTGTTTTCCGGGGAGAGGAGCGTCAAAACCTTTTCATTTGTCAAAAGCGACAGCGTCCAGGCGTCTAATTTTGTGAGCTCCGCGCCCAGCATCAGCGGCGAGCCGAAGACGCACCAGAGGGTCATCAGGGTCCTCTGCTCGTCCCTCGTGAGGCGGGTGGCCCGCTCGTCCAGAAAGCCCCCGCCGACGGTCCCCAGGGGGAGCATATCGCAGTCGGGGTACGCCCCGGCCCGGCCCACGCCGCGCCAGAGGTGACAGCGGTCAAACATATTGCGGACGTGGTCCCAGCGGTCCCACATGTCGTCGGTGATGCGCCACATATTGGCGTACGCCCCGTAAAACTCCGCCTTGTCCCGGAGGGCCGGGCCGGGGGAGAGGGAGAGGACGATGGGCCGCCCGCATTTTTCAATGGCGCGGTGCAGCATAATGATCTCATTTTTCCCCTCAAAGGCCCGGGCGGGGTCTGAGGCCCAGTTATCGGTGTTGCAGATGTCGTCACATTTGATGAAATCCACGCCCCAGGAGGCGTAGAGGGCCAGGAGGGAGTCGTAGTAGGCCTGTCCCGCCGGGGTATTGCGGACGCCGTACATATCCGGGTTCCAGCGGCAGACGCTGGAGGGGTCGGCGATCTCGGCGGCGGTGGCGTCCGTGCCGAGAATGGGCATATGGCTGTGGGCGGCGAGGCGGGGGATGCCGCGCATGATGTGGATGCCGAATTTAAGGCCCAGGGAGTGGACGTAGTCCGCAAGGGGCTTGAAGCCCGCGCCGTTTTTGGAGCTGGGGAACCGCTCCGGGTCGGGGATGAGCCGGGAAAAACCGTCTAAATTGAGCTGCCCGAAGGGGACATATTGGTATTTCTCCCGCTGGGCCCCGGGGTTGGAGGCGTACCACTGGATGTCCACGACTACGTACTCCCAGCCGAAGGGCAGGAGCTTTTCCGCTAAGACGGCGGCGTTTTTGCGGACGTCCGCCTCGGTGACGCCGGTGTCGTAGTAGTCGTAGCTGTTCCAGCCCATGGGGGGCGTTTTGGCAAAGGCGTTTTTGTCCATAGGGACACCTCGAAAAGTGTTTTCTTAAATCTTAATTATACCACTTTGTTTCCCGGGAGGCAAGCCCATATAGCGGGGCAAATGAGGGAATTTTACTGCCGGGAATTTTACTGAACTCTAAAATTTTTTAGCGCCTCCACGCCCAGGGTCGTCACCGGGCGGATCCACTTGCCGGAGTAGAGGTGGAGCTGCATGAGTATGTAGCGGATGGGCTCGTCGGCGTAGCAGCAAAGGAAAATCGCCCAGTAGGGGAGCTTCAGGGCAAAGCTGGCCACCAGCACCGCCGGGACCACCAGGACGTACATAAAGACGATCTCCAGCACCGTCCCGGTGACGGCGTCGCCGGAGGCCCGGTAGGTGTCGTTCATGATCCAGTTGCCCATGCGGATGAGGGCCACGAAGACGTAGATGATCAAAAAGGCGCTCCCGGCCCGGTAGGACGCCCCGGAGAGGCCCATGGCCGTGAGGATGGGCCGCCGGAGGCCGACGACCCCCAGGCCCACGGCGAAGATGATGCCGCTGCAAAGGTAGACGAGCCTCTTGGCCCGCTCGTAGGCCCGGTCCAGCTCCCCGGCGCCCACGCACTTGCCCACCAGCACCGACGCGGCGGAGGAGAAGCCCGCGAAGAAGCCGATGATCAGCCCCTCCAGCGTCCTGAACACCGCAAGGCCGTCGATGACCTCCTCCGGCTGGCGGCCCAGGGTGACGTTGATGATCATGTTGCCGATGCCGAGGAAGAGCTCATTTAAAATAATGGGGAAGCATTTTGTGAAGAAGCTCCGGACCTGGGCCCGGCTCCAGCGGAAGTGGGCCCGGAGGTGGAAGAGGTAGGGGTACTTCCGCAGCGCCGCCATGAGATAAATGGCCGCCACGTTCACCGCCGCCGCGATGGTCGTGGCCAGGGCCGCGCCCCGGATGCCCATGGCGGGCAGGCCGAAATGGCCGTAAATGAGGGCCCAGTTTAAGAAAATGTTGGCCGCCACGGAGACGACGGAGGCGATCATGGGGATCTTCACCCGCTCGGTTGCGCGCAAAAGGGCGCTCATGGCCATGGACCAGACCTGCATGGGGTAGGCAAAGCCGGCGATCTTGAGGTAGCTGACACCGATTTTCTGAATGGCCGCCTTGTCGGTGTAGACACGCATCACCGCCTCCGGCGCAAGGAGAGCCAGAAGCGCGAAGATCACAGCCACGGCCATCATGCACAGCCATGTGAGGCCGTAGGAGCGGTCGATGCCGTCGTCCTCCCGGGAGCCCCAATACTGGGCGAAAAAGAGCATCCCGCCGCCCACAAAGCCCCAGTAGCAGGAGAACATCAGGGACGAAAACTGGGCGCACAGCCCCAGCGCCCCCACGTTGAGCTCGTCCCCTAAGGGCGCCACCATCATGGTGTCCACCATGGACGCCGTAGTGGTCAGCAGATTTTGCACCGCCACCGGCACCCCGATAGCGGCCAGCGCCTTTAAAAACGCCTTCCAGTCGAAGGGTTGTTTTGATCGTATTTTTTCCATAGTTTGTGACTTCCTAAAAAAAGAACCGCCTTTAGGCATTTTTGAAGGGACCGTTATGCTCCGTTACTCTCTCAGCCCAAAGATTTCGGAGGGAAGGGAATGGAAGGGGAACCGTCAGGGTTCCCCTTCCATTTCAATCTTCTCCTTCTCCGCCACAAAAACCCGCCCAAAAGGGCGGTTTTTTGTGGAATAAGTGGTTAAAAATCCTACTTTCCAAAAAGCCTTGCGCCGCAATGGGTTTGTGATTTTTTGGAGCATTCAGTCAATGAAAACGCCGAAGGGTGAGTTACTACGAATGTACTCATTTCTTATCCGAATGCATAATCATGGTTCTGCTGTACTCAGACCTTAGTTTCCATGCCGTTGATCTCCACGGTTGCGCCCACGGGGATGAGAAGGTACTTCCGGCCGTCAATCACGCGGGACTCCAGGCGGAAGCTCTCTTCCTGACTGACGGAGACGGTGAGCTCGCCGGCCCTGACCACGAAGTTCTTCTCGTCGATGACGTTTTCAGGCTTGATGACCGCGCCGTCGCCCAGAGTCTCACCGCAGCGGGTCTTGAAGCGCTCCACCGCCTCGCCGGAGATGCCAAGCTCCGTGAGCATATCCCCGACTTCTCTTGCGGTCATGGTCAGGGGTTCGGGGTCTTTTTCCTCCTTGTGCTCCCGGATCTGGGCGGCCATCCGGTCATTCACTGTCTGGATGAGCTCAAAGCCGCACTCCTCGCCCAAAGCGCCCGCCAGCGCCGACTCAAATGCTTCCCTCTGTTCGCCCGCCGACATGGGCAGGTCCACATGGAAGAGGGCGTCGATCACGTCGGAG
>CANQZF010000113.1 GCA_947628265.1 uncultured Oscillospiraceae bacterium | reverse complement strand
TTCATCTGAGCGCTCAAAATCCTTCGGCCTCTCACCTCACCCCTACCCCTCCCCGCCCTGCGGGGAGGGCTTTTAAAAGGAGCGGCTGCGCCGCACATTAAATCATTCGCCGCAAAAATTTTGCGGCGAAAACCTTTTCCGGGGACGGTGCGTTTTCTACCGCACCATCGACCAACCGGAAATGGGCCGGCGCCCAAATTGCCCCTCCCTCCGGGAGGGGTGCCCGAGCGCAGCGATGGGCAGGGTGGGTCCGTATATCCGACCATACCCCCACCCCCTGCCCCCTCCCAGAGGGAGGGGCTTTTAAAATGGCGGCGAAGCCGCAACCTTTTTAGCCTTCCCCGCAGGGCGGGGAAGGTGGCGCGTAGCGACGGATGAGGTGAGAGGGTGCGTTTATCTGAGCGCTCAAAATCCTTCGGCCTCCCACCTCACCCCTGCCCCTCCCCGCCCTGCGGGGAGGGCAAAAAGGAGCGGCTGCGCCGCACATTAAATCATTCGTCGCAAAATTTTGCGGCGAAAACCGTTTTCGGGAGGCGTACGCGTATCGGAGGGACGGGCCGCCCAGATGTGCGGCCCCTACGGGGACATTGCGCGTTGATTTGGGACCGTATGAAAATTGAGGGACGGGCCGCCGAGGGCGGCGGCCCCTACGGAGAGAGGGGGGGGCGAAACCAAAGAGCGGAAAGTAGATCCCGCCGCCCAAAAGGGCGGCATCCCTTTTAAACCCCCCGGAGGGCCCCTACGCATTCTTATAATCCCTCACAAACGCCACGGCGGCGTTGAGGACGCGCTCGTTGGGATTGAGCTTCAGGGAGATGGCGGGCTTGAGGCCGGCCTCGATCTTCACCCGGCCCTTGTACTTCGGGAGGGCGTAGAGGCGGCTTACGCGCTCCATCTCAAACTCCCGGAGGTTGAAGATGACCCGGCCCTGCTTCTGGCTGATCTCCGAAATGCCGGTGTCCGCCGCCTCGCCCCGCAAAAGGGCGATGTGGATGAGGGCGTTCACCCCCGGGGGCGGGTCCCCGAAGCGGTCGATGAGCTCGTCGGTCATGTCGTCGGCGTCCTCCTCGGTGCGGATGTGGGCGATCCGGCGGTAGAGGTCCATCCGCTGTTCGGCGCTCCGGACATAGGTCTCCGGGATGTTGGCGGAGACGGCCAGGTCTGCGGAGCACTCGGGCATCACCGGCACCCGCTCGCCCTTCTCCTCGTGGACGGCCTCCTCCAGGAGCTTTAGGTACATGTCGTACCCCACGCTCATCATGTGGCCGGACTGCTCCGCGCCCAGCAGGTTCCCCGCGCCGCGGATCTCCAGGTCGCGCATGGCGATCTTGAAGCCGGAGTTGAACTCGGCAAACTCCCGGATGGCGGACAGGCGTTTTTCCGCCACCTCGGTGAGCACCTTGTCCCGCTTGAAGGTGAAATAGGCGAAGGCCCGGCGGCTGGAGCGGCCCACCCGGCCCCGGATCTGGTGCAGCTGCGCCAGGCCCATCTTGTCCGCGTCCTCGATGATCAGCGTGTTCACGTTGGGGATGTCGATGCCCGTCTCGATGATGGTGGTGCAGACGAGCACCTGGATATCCCCGGCCTGCATGGCCTCCATCACCGCGCCCAGCTGCTCCTCGTCCATCTTCCCGTGGGCCACGGCGATGTTCACGCCCTCCACCAGCTCCCGGATCCGCATGGCCGTGCGCTCGATGTTGTCCACCCGGTTGTGCAGGTAATAGACCTGCCCGCCCCGGCCCACCTCCCGGCGGATGGCGTCGGCCAGCACGCCCCAGTCATGCTCCATGACGTAGGTCTGCACCGGCTGGCGGTCAGAGGGCGGCTCCTCGATGGTGGACATATCCCGCACGCCGGAGAGGGCCATGTTGAGGGTCCGGGGGATGGGCGTGGCAGAGAGTGTCAGCACGTCCACCTGGCGGGCCAGCTCCTTGAGCCGCTCCTTGTGCTGGACGCCGAAGCGCTGCTCCTCGTCCACCACCAAAAGCCCCAATCTTTTGAAATGTACGTCCTTCTGCAATAGCTTGTGGGTGCCGATGACGATGTCCACACTGCCGTCCTCCACCCCCTGGAGGGCCTTTTTTACCTGGGCGGGGGATCGGAAGCGGCTCAGGACCTCGATGGACACGGGAAAGCCGTCAAAGCGTCGGGCCGCCGTCTGGTAGTGCTGCTGGGCGAGGACGGTTGTGGGGACTAAAATGGCCGCCTGACGCCCGTCCATGACGCACTTCATCACGGCCCGCAGGGCCACCTCTGTCTTGCCGTAGCCCACGTCGCCGCAGAGAAGCCTGTCCATGGGGACGGGGTTTTCCATATCGGCCTTGATCTCCCGGACGGCCCGGAGCTGGTCGTCGGTCTCCTGATACTCAAAGTTGTCCTCAAACTCCCTCTGCCAGGGGGTGTCCGGGGGAAAGGCGTGGCCCGTGGCCTTTTGCCGCTCGGCCTGGAGGCGGATGAGCCCGTCGGCCAGGTCCTTTACGGCGGCCTTGGCGCGGCTCTTGGTCCTGGCCCAGTCGCCGCCGCCCAGCTTGGAGAGCTTCACCGGCGCGTCCTCCCCGGCGCCGATGTATTTGGAAACGGCGTCCAGCTGGGTGGCGGGGATGTAGAGGGAGTCCGTCCCGGCGTAGGCGATCTTGATATAGTCCTTCTGCACCCCGTCCACGTCCCGCTTCACAAGCCCCGCGAAGCGCCCGATGCCGTAGGCCTCGTGGACCACCAGGTCCCCGGGGGAGAGGTCGGTGAAGCTGTCCAGCTTCTGCCGGTTGGAGGGCAGCTTCTTTCTGGATTTCCGGCGGAAGAGGCCCTGGGAAATCTGGCCCTCGGTGATGACGGCCAGCTTCATCTCCGGGTACTCCAGCCCCGCCGACAGCGCCCCCACGGCGATGACGCAGCTGCCGGGTCCCGGGAGGGCGGCAAGGTCAAAGTCAAAGGCCGTGGCGATCTTTTTCCCGTCTAAAAATTCCTTTAAAATCTCGGCCCGGCGCTTATCCCTCGCCAGCACCACCACGCCGGAGCCGGTTTTTTTGTAGTGGGCGATGTCAGAAGCCGCCGTCTCCAGGCTCCCGCCGTAGCTTGGCAGCTGCTTGGCCGTCAGCGTCGAGAGCGTCCTGGGCCGCAGGGGGTACTGGGAGGCGGTGAAGCTGGCCATCATCACCACCGGGAAGTCCGAAAGCCGCTCCACCGCCGACTCCCAGGGCTCGATGAGCCGGTCCGGCTCCCCCTCCATGACGTTGGACTCCTTAAGGCTGGTGAGATCCTGCCCCAGCTGCCAGACGTAGTTTTTCGCCCGCTCGGAAAGGCGCGAGGGCTCACACATCACCACCACGGTGTCCCGGGGCAGGTAGTCCAGGGCCGTGGCGGGGTCAAACATAAGGTCCAGGTATTTATCGGAGGCCGGCAGGGCCCGGCCCTCCTTCACCCGGTTTAAATCCGCCAAAACCGTCTCCAAAAGCTCCCGCCGGACGCTCTTTCGCCGCAAAAGCCGCTTTCCGTAGTCGTCCATCCGGGCGCAAAGGCCCTCCACGCCCCCCACGGCGGCGGGGACGGGGGCCTCCCGGGCCGGGAGGATGAGGCAGGACTCCACATTCTCCACCCGCCGCTGGCTGGAGACGTCGAAATACCCCATGGCGTCGATCTCGTCGCCCCAGAACTCGCACCGCACCGGGTAGTCGTAGGCCGGGGAGAAGACGTCCAAGATCCCGCCCCGCAGGGCGAACTGGCCCGCGCCCTCCACCTGCTCCGTCCGCTCGTAGCCCGCCTCGATGAGGGTCGCGGCGATCTTTCCGGGCTCCCCGGCGCCGCCCACCTTCAGCTCCAGGGTGAGGCGCTCCAAAATGTCCGGGGGCATGGTCCGCTGCATCAGGGCGTCCGGGGTGGCCACGACGATGGGCCGGGGCTCCAACCTCAGGCGGTACAGCACCGCAAGGCGACGGCGCTCCCCGTCCCGGCTGACGCCCTCCACGTTGTGAAAGACGAAGTCCCGGGCCGCCAGCTCCATGGGCTCCGCCCCGGTGAAGGCCGCCAGGTCCTCGGCCATCCGCCGGACCTCCCCCTCGTCGGCGCACAGCGCCAGCAGGGGCCGGGAACAGCTCAAATAGACCGCCGCCGCCGCGTGGGCCCGGGGCAGAGCGCCGGCCCCGGAAAGAAGCGCCGGGCACCTCCCGGCGTCGATGGCCGTGAGGATCCGCTGTACCGACTCCTCGCCGACGATAGATTTGGTTAATACTTCCATTGACACAGCTATCACTCCACGCCGAAATGCCCCGATACGGCGTATCGGGGGTGTTCGACAAGCTTTTTTCAAATTCAGAGAGGTTTCTTTTGCATCGCCGCCCAGCGGCGGGGGTATTTTTCCGGGGTGGGGGCGAGCTTTTCCACGACCGCCACCCGGCGGGTCACGTCTGTACCTGGGATGACGTACTCGTATACGTCCCGAAGCCGCGCCCCCAGGGTGTTCAGGGCGTTCTCGGCCTCGGCGATCTCCTCGTCGGAGTCCTCCGCCTTCATGGCCAAAAAGACGCCCCCCACTTTGACGAAGGGTAGGCACAGCTCCGCCAGGACCCGAAGCCGCGCCACGGCCCGGGAGACGACGGCGTCGAAGCGCTCCCGGTACTCCGGGTCGTGCCCCAGCTCCTCGGCCCGGGCGGCGACACACTGAACGCCGATGCCGGCGCTTTTGGAAAAGTCCTCCAAAAACCGGATCTTCTTCTCCGTGGCGTCTAAAAGCGTCACTTTTGCGGAGGGCTCCGCGATGGCGACGGCGAGACCGGGAAGGCCCCCGCCGGTGCCCACGTCCAGGACGGTCTTTCCCCGCAGATCGGCGGCCTTTAAAACGGCGGCGGAGTCCAGGATGTGGAGCCGCGCGGCGCCCTCCTCCGTCTCGATGGCGGTGAGGTTGAAGTCCCGGTTGGCCGCCGCCAGCGCCGTCAGGTACGCCCGATAGAGGGCCGGGGCCCCCTCGGGCAGGGGGATGCCGAGGGCTTGAAAGCCCCCGGCAAGTATTTCTTCCAGCATTTTACTTTTTCTGGGCCAGCAGATCCCGGATCTCGGTGAGCAGGACCTCCTCCTTGCTGGGCTCCGGGGGAGCGGGGGGCGCGGGGGGCGTCTCCTCCTTGCGGTGGAGCTTGTTCATGGCCTTGACCATGCAGAACACCACGAAGGCCAGGATGATGAAGTTCACGATGGCCTGGATGAAGTTCCCCAGCATGACGGTGGCGGAACCGATGTTGAAGCTCAGGGACGCGAAGGTGTTCTCGCCGATGAAGATGCCGATGATGGGCATGATGATGTCGTTGATGAGGGAGTTTGTGATGTTGGAGAAGGCTCCGCCAACGATAACGCCCACGGCCAGGTCCATGACGTTGCCGCGCATGGCGAAGGCCTTGAACTCATTGAGAAATTTTTTCATGTATGTACGCTCCTTTTCGCCGTCAATTTACGCCTCTTCGGGCTTGGGCTCTTCGGGGGCGGGCTCTTCGGGCTCCACGGTGACGTCGATGGTGATGCCCTCGTCCTCGTCCTCGGGCGTCTCCTCACAGCGGCACTCGTCGTCACAGCAGCAGTCCTCGTCCTCACACTCGCACTCGCAGACGGTGTCCCTCTGCAAAGCGGGGAGGAGCTTTAGCTCCACGTGGCGGTCGTCGCCGTTTTTCGTGTAGGTGGCCTTCCAGGTGACGGACTTGACCTCCACCGCGCCGGTCTCCTCGTCCTTCTTGACGCTGTAGGGGGCGACGGCGGCCACGGCGGCAGCGCCCATCAGGATCTTCCATATTGCTTTCATTTTGGGGTTCCTCCTTATATTAATTTATTTTTTCAGACTTTAGGGGCCTTCTCCAGCCGCTCCTTGCCGCCCATGTAGGGGCGCAGGACCTCCGGGATCCGGACGGACCCGTCGGCGGAGAGGTTGTTTTCCAAAAGGGCGATGAGCATCCGGGGCGGGGCCACGCAGGTGTTGTTGAGGGTGTGGGCCAGGTAGATTTTCCCATCCGCTCCCTTCACGCGGATTTTCAGCCGCCGCGCCTGGGCGT
>CANQZF010000112.1 GCA_947628265.1 uncultured Oscillospiraceae bacterium | reverse complement strand
TGCTGGCTTCTCTGCTGTTCCTTGGAGAGGGACGAGGTTCCCCTTTTCTCCCCCTCCGGGAAGGTCTCGTAGTAGATTTGGTTATTGACGGTATCCAGTACCCGGCGCTTTGTATTGATGAAATACTTGGCGTAGTCAATGTCGTCCAGCGCCGCCACCGCAAAGGGGACGCCGTATGGGTCGTTCTGCCCACCCTTGATCTTCACCACAATGGTTTTCCGCCAATTCAGCCTCAGCCAACAGCGTGCCGTGTCGCCGTCATCGTCAAATTTCCTCCAGCCGTTCTGAATCTGCTCCGGAAACCCGCGAAGCTTCCGCTTACGCTCCTCGTCCGTCATGCCGGCAAAATACCGCAGGTCAAAAGCCACCTCATAACAGCCGTTCCTGCGGCCTATGATACGCACATACTCCACCGGCAGGGAGATGACCGCCAAATTGGCGCCGGCACTGCTGATCTCCGAAAGCCCCTGTATCTCCATATCCGTCAGGGCCAGCCTGTCGTCCACCGTGGCGGCACGTTTTTCAAAGTACCCCACGTACATGCCGTCCACGGCGCTATGGAAAAGGCCGTCCCGGATCACCTCTTTGTACCGGATGGTCTTGAGGACGTTATTCATCTTTTTGATGCAGGCCGCCCGCCTCGCCGGAGTCCCATCCCCCGTGACCGGTCTTGCCGTCGCCACATAATCCAGAGAGTGCAGTCCCACCAGCGTGTCTATCGCGGTGGTCACTGTCCCGTTGGAATAATACGCCCACCTGGACCAGCGCCGGAGCTCCTCGATGTGCCTCATGGGGTCTTTCGCCATTTCCATGATCTCCAAAATGCTGTAGGGCGTCCGCTGTGCGCCGCCGTAGGATACCACATTCAGGTAGGCCGCCCCCAGCGAAGTATCATAGCCGTTCGTCTCCACCGTTTGGGCGGAGGACACCTCCCCCGTCGGCCTTGGCGTCTCCGCCACCCTGGCCCGAATTTTGATTGCCGTTGCTCTCACCTCCTTGCCGAATGTTAATTGTACAGTGTCAGGAACTCGTGTTCCTCACTGTCCGAAATCAGGTCTTTTTCCAAAAGGGAAATAAAATAATTCCCGTAGGAGACAGACGTATATCTGTCCTTACGGGCGTTGGATTTCTCCGATATCTTCACAAGATTCGTCTGGCTCTGGATGGTGTAGTCCAGGCCGATCATCTCATTGATGAGCGCCACCGTCTCCAGGAACGGGCGTTCGTAGAACAGCTGTGTCGCCACGTCCGCCGTGGCGTACTCCGGCACGAATTTCTGAAGCTCCTCTACCCCCTCTTGGCTGCTGACCAGCAGCTCGATCATTCTGTCCTTCAGGGTGTCCTTCATGCAGTTGGCGATCTGGCTGTTCAAAGCCAGGGAGGCCTTCACCGAGAAGACTACCTCCCTCTGACCGGCAATGACGATGCGGTTCGCCACGCCCTCGTCGTTTATGCACGTCCACGGCTCATATTCCACGTTCCTGTCCACATCATAGAGCACCTTGGCAAGGGTGTCGTAAAGGCTCTGCCCAGCGTGCTGGGTATCCAGTACGCAGTAGTCCGCGTCAAAATCCGCAAACAGCTGTTTGATGCGGATGGCCTGCGCCATGGTCTCCAGGTTCTCCTCCTGCTCCATGTACACCACCTGCCGCCTGTACCCCTGTTTGACCTCGATGCGGTCTCCCGACACATCGGATACCTTATACTCCTTGCTCTCCGGCAGGGCGCGGATACAGGTATAAATGGAGTTGTCATTGGCCTCTCCGCCCATAATGGCAATATCGCAGGAAACGATCCTGACCTCCCCCTTTTGCTTGGGGATAGCAAAGCGATTCCTAACGCGATCCCGCACGTCCTCGTTGTCCCGTGGATAAAACGGGCGTTTCAACACCCTGTTCTTGTCCAGCATTTCATAGGTGAAATAGGCGTGGGAGTTCTCCGCCGCCATGTGGTTCTCATACTCGATCTCCCAGGCGATCCTGTCTAACTTCCGCCGCTCTTTCAAGAGGAAGTCGCGGGTCTTGATGTTGTGCATCAGCGTCACGCTGTAGTCCATGGCGATGATCAGGGACTTCCCTGTGGTCAGCATATCCTTGGTGACCAGCTTCATGTAATCCCACATCCAGTGGGATTTATACCAGGCGGAGCTGATATACACCTCCCGCGGCTCTTCCCCAAGCTCCTTGTATTCCTCCGGGAACTTGTTGCGGTAACGGATTTGGCGCTGGAACAGCGTGGGAGACAGCACCGTGTCGATGATCCGCTTCTCGATCATGCGGAACTCCTCGTAGATGAACACCGTCGCCCTGTAGCCGCGCACATTGTCGTTGGCTACCAACACTACGATGGAGCTTCCGTTTTTAAATTTGACCTCGATCTCGTTCTGGCTGTCCTTGATTCCCTCTATCTCCGCCTCCAATAGAGCCGAATGGGGCAATATCTCTTTGACGATCTTCTCCGACACGATGAGCCTCGCCTGCTTTTTCGTAGCCGACGCTACGACGATCAGCGATCCGGGCCGCAAAATAGCCTCCTTGCAGGCAAAAATGGCGATCATAAAAGATTTGGCGGCGCTTCGGGCCGCCACGATGCACACGCTGGGAAAGATGTCCATCAAGTACAGGATGATGTGCTGATAGAGATGGAGCGCTATCCCGAAATACCGTTGGACAAAACGCCCCGGATTGCGCCGCCAGAACGTCACCCACGCCATAAGTTTCCGGACAAACACCGGGTCGCTCAATTTGCTGGCGGGCGGGAAATTTTCATGGACGCGCTTTTGCCGCTCGTCCATCAGCGTCTCATAATCCATCCCTCATTCCTCCGCGTCCGACAGCGAAAACTCCTTATCAAGCTCCTTGGAGCCTGTCAGCAGATTGCGGAGGGGCCGCAGGATATGCCGCTTGAAATAATCCAGCAAATGATCATAATCCTTGTAAAGCTTTTTATCTTTATAATAATCGGCAGGAGCAAACTCCTCGATGTCCCGGATCATCAGCCCCACCGGGTCTACCTGCTTTTCCTCCGCCTTTTTCTTCCTGTCCTCTATCTCCGTGGTGACGGCCTCGATCTGTGCCTTGTAGTTGGCGATAGCGGGGCCTATATTGGCATCCCCCTTCTGCAGGAGCTTTTGGATATTGAGCTTTAAATAGCAGGCGGAGATGTAAAGCTCCTCCTGCCGCTTATCCATAGGCTTACCGTTTTCCGTCACCCAGTTCTGGTATTCGTATTCCAGACTGTCATAGTCCCCCGCCGTAAAGCCGGTGCCGTACTTCCTGACTGCCTCCGGGGATGTCTTGATATCCGGGTTCTGCTCAACCTCCGCCACCGTCTCGGCATTCTCCACGTTGGCTTCCCAGCGCCGGATCAGCGTGTCGGAGTAGGTGGTCGCCCTGTCGGCCTGAGTCAAGTTTAACCTGGAGACATAGGTACTAATGCGGTTGCGGCTCTTCCCCCTGCGGGATTCGCTGATCTTCCGTGACATCGCCCATATCTCCGGATTAAAATACATATCCGTGATTTGGCATATCCGTTCCGCCGCCGCGTCCTCATCCCCGTCATAGAATTTGACAAACCCCTCATAGAGCTTCGCCACGCAATTGCAGCAAATGGAAAGATATCCGTTATTCCCCGCGAAAATCGGGGATTTGGAGCGATTAAAATTCGTCTCCTGCTTCTTATACTTGTGGCCGCAGCATGTACAGCGGTATTCCTCATCACTGACGACACTCTGCTCCACAAGGTCCGGCTTTGCGTTCTTATTGACTTTCTTTGCCGGCTCCGCCTTTATAAGCGGTTTTTTCGCTGCCATTCACGGCCTCCTTTCTTACAAAATACCCCGGCGCGTAAAGCGCCGGGGTACGCTATGCTGTTATGGTTGCACGTCCCAACCGGACAGGGTTCTTATCATCTCCGCAAAGGTCATGCGGAGCAGGTCGATACGGGTAATGTACTGCCCCGTCTCCTCCTTCACCCACACACGGCTGACGTTGAAAAGCCGCCCATGGTCCTCACAGAGATATGTAAGGTAAAAGGCAAACCCGTTCCGCCGAAGCCACCGCACCTTACGGAAATACCCGATAAGCTCCTCAAACGTCTTCATGCCGGACATCCGCCTCCCTGCTGTCCTCCGTCAAGCCGTTGACGGCGTTTTTCAGGGTACGGGCGGGGCGGAACACCGGCGCCAGCATATCCTCCGTGACATGGACTTCCCCTGTGGCGATATCCACGCACCGCCTGCCCCGGCGCTTCTTCACCTCAAAGGTGCCAAAGCGGTTCAGCTGTACCTTCTCACCGCGGGCCAGCGCGTCGGAGATGATGCGGATGATCTCGTCCACCACCTCCCCCGCCTGACTTTTGTAGTAGCCGTATTCGCACAGGGCCGAAACGATGTCCGCTCTCGTCATGCGCCCGCCTCCTCGTCAAGCCGTATGGTGTAGCAGGCGTCGGCTCCAATGCCGGGGACAAAGATCATCAAAAGCTGTCCCGGCGTGGCATAGAGCCGTCTGCCGTTGGCGTAGTCATCGGCGGAACAAAGGCTGGGGACAATGCGGGAGTCGATTCCCAGCTCCTCAAAGCCCTCCTTGTGGTGCTTGTCCGCCAGCAGAACATAGTCGATGTCGCAGGCGTACTTCTTGGCAAAGAGGGTATGGAGCGTCTTTCCGGCGTTCTTCACGCTGTCCAGGTCCCCGTGGGTGGCGCAGATGTTGTAGCCGCACACAGGGATGTACAAAAACTCGAAGTAGTCCGCCTGTGGGAAGGTCACGTCCCCCCTGCCTGAGAGCCGTTCACGGAGCCACCAGGGGATCAGCCTCTCCATGTTGTCGGCATGAATGTTGTCCTGCTTGTTCTGGATCGTCCTCAAGTGGTTGCCATAGGTGGCGTGTACCACCGTCTCTTCCACCTGGTCAGCCAGAGTGCTGATGGCCTCGGCAAGAATCTCCGACACCTGCATCACCTGGTCGCATACCAGCTCCTCAGAGGCCACCCGCGCACTGACGTGGATGCCGCCGTGGGCCATATCCCCCATCAGAATGATGTGCAGACGGCGGCACTCGTTCCGGCGTATCCGCTCGATGGCGCGGTTGACACACAACGCCACCCGCCGGCGGCAGATATCCGTGTTGTACGTCTCCCATACGTTGTTGGCCGTCATGCCGTAATGCCAATCGGCAAAGCACAGCACGGCCTCGGACTGTCCGTAGTGGGAATCCAGCGCTTTGTTTACCTCCAGGGGCCTTGTCTCGCTCAAAGCCTTGGCGGCCTCTACCAGCCTGTCCTCCAGGTTCTCCATTCTTCCCATACGGGAGGCGATCTTGTTAAACTCCCGCCGCTGGTCAAAGAGCCTCTGGGATTCCTTTCTCGCCTCGGCGATCTTACAGTCCAGCTCCTTGATGTAGGAACCGCCCTCCGCTCCGGCCTCCTCTGACGCGGCCTTCCGCTTAAAATACTGCGCCACGGCGTACCCGGAGTAGGGCGTCACGGAGGCGGCCTTCCGCAGGCTGTCCCGGTGGCAGTCGATGCCCGTGGCCTCTACGATATCCTCCCATTCCAGGTCATCCGGCTTCTGCTCGACCTTTATCTCAATGAGCCGCAGTCCGTATTCATAAGGGGCCTCCCCCTCCCGGCGTTCGTATTTAGGATTCAATAGCGTCGCCTCCCGCGGACCTCCCGCGTCCTGTCGATCTCCCGCACGATAGCCGCCGCGTTTTCGTTGGTCCCGGCAATAGCCCGCATCAGCTGTTCGCTCTCCGGGCAGTAGTACCGGTGCCGCTTTGACTTCTGTCTGACGGTGCGGGGAAATCTGTAGGAGGATTTATAAGGCGGAAACAGCTTCAGCAGCCGCGCCTTTTCCTCTTTGGTGATCTGGATCACAAAATCATCCTTTTCAAATAGATTTGAGGGAAAAATGCTTAATCCATTCTCCCCTCAATATATGCTTTTGTATTGATATAAAAAGTTAGCGTGAACAAACGGACATTTCATAGGGGTATTTGGAATTATTCTTGCGAATTTTTCTCTTTATGCTTTATTTTTGATAAAATAAAATTCATAAAGCTTTATATCCCAAGGCTCCCCATCCGTCTCCGTCAACGTCTCCACC
>CANQZF010000111.1 GCA_947628265.1 uncultured Oscillospiraceae bacterium | reverse complement strand
GGCCTCGCCTCCGGCGCCATCGACGCCGCCGCCGAGGACTTCAACCGCTCCATCCGCGTGGACTCCCGGATGTACCGCCAGGACATCCTGGGCTCCGTGGCCCACGCCAAGATGCTGGCGGCCCAAAATATCATAACCCCGGAGGACGCGGAGGCCATCGTGAATGGCCTCAATGCCATTTTATCGGACCTTGACGACGGAAAGCTCGCCATCGACCCGGAGGCCGAGGACATCCACACCTTTGTGGAGCAGACCCTGACGGAGCGCATTGGCGAACCGGGGAAGCGCCTCCACACCGCCCGCAGCCGCAACGACCAGGTGGCGCTGGACACCCGGCTCTACCTGCGGGAGCGGGTGGGGAACACGGTTGGACTTTTGAAGGAGCTGATACGTATTCTCTGCGCCCGCGCGGGGGAGGCGAAGAGCATGGTCATGCCGGGGTACACCCACCTCCAGCGGGCCCAGCCCGTGACCATGGGGCACCATCTGATGGCCTACGCCATGATGTTCTCCCGGGACCTGGGACGCCTCGCCGACGCCACGGAGCGCATGAACGTCTCGCCCATCGGCTGCTGCGCCCTGGCGGGGACGACCTTTGAGACCGACCGGGAATTTGAGGCGGCGCTTCTGGGCTTTGACTCCGTCTCGGCAAACTCCCTGGACGGCGTCTCCGACCGGGATTTCTGCGTGGAGCTGGGTGCGGCGCTCAGCCTCGTCATGACGCATTTGAGCCGCCTTTCCGAGGAGCTGATCCTCTGGTCCAGCTGGGAATTTAAGTTCATCCGCCTTTCGGACGCCTACTCCACCGGTTCCTCCATCATGCCCCAGAAGAAAAACCCGGACATGGCGGAGCTGACCCGTGGCAAGACGGGCCGGGTCTACGGGGACCTGATGGCGCTGCTCACCATGCTGAAGGGTCTGCCCCTTGCCTACAACAAGGATATGCAGGAGGACAAGGAGCTCATCTTTGACGCCTTCGACACCGTGGACGCCTGTCTCACCGTCGCCGCCCCCATGCTGGGGACCATGGAATTCCTCCCGGAAAACATGCGCCGCGCCGCCGCAACGGGGTTCATAAACGCCACGGACCTGGCGGACTGGCTCGTAGGCAAGGGGATGCCTTTCCGCACCGCCTACAAGCTCACCGGCCAGCTCGTGGCCGAGTGCACCCAGAAGGGAACCACTCTGGAGGAGCTGCCCCTGGAGGCGTACCGCGCCAAAAGCGAGCTCTTCAACGCGGACCTCTATGACGCCATCAACATCGACAACTGCCTTCTCCGCCGCACCTCCCTTGGCGGCCCCACCCCCGAGAGCGTGGAGCGGCAGATCGAATACATTCTGGAGCGGATCGGATGATCACCGGCGCCTCTGAACGGGAGGCGGCGGACAGTTTTGAAATTCCCGATCACCGACAGATAAATCGCGGTTTGAGGTGGAAGAATGGCGTCGAGTAAAGAATATTTGGACTTTATTTTAGAGCAATTATCCGAATTGGATGAAATTACATATCGGTGCATGATGGGAGAATTTATCCTCTATTACCGTGGCAAGATCGTAGGCGGTATCTATGATGACAGATTGCTTGTAAAGCCGGTAAAAGCGGCGATCCGCTATATGCCAACAGCGGCCCGTGAAACCCCCTATGAGGGCGCAAAAGAGATGTTGTTGGTAGACGAAGTGGACGACAGAGAGTTTTTGACAGGCTTATTCAACGCCATGTATGAGGAACTGCCGGCGCCAAAACCGACGAGAAAAGGAACGGATGGGATATGAAAATCTACATCGACGGCAGCGCCGGGACTACCGGGCTGCAAATATATGATAGGCTGTCCTCCCGGCGGGACCTGGAGCTTGCGACCCTCCCGGAGGAGCTTCGGAAGGACCCCTTCGCCCGGAGGGACGCGCTGAACGGATGCGACATCGCCTTCCTCTGTCTGCCCGACGACGCGGCGCGGGAGGCGGTGTCCATGATCGAAAATCCCGCCGTTCGGGTCATCGACGCCTCCACCGCCCACCGCACGGCGGAGGGCTGGGCATACGGGTTCCCGGAGCTTTCGGAGGAGCACCGCGCCGCCATTGAGACGGGCAAGCGCATCGCCAACCCCGGCTGCCACGCCACGGGCTTCATTGTCAGCGTCTACCCCCTTGTGAAGCTCGGGATCGTCCCCGCAGCCTACCCCCTCAGCTGCTTCTCCCTCACCGGTTACTCCGGCGGCGGCAAGAAGATGATCGCCGACTACGAGGACCCGGAAAAGCCCGTCAATCTCAGCGCCCCCCGCATCTACGGCCTCACGCAACAGCATAAGCACCTTGCCGAGATGCAAAAGGTCTGCGGCCTTGCCCGCGCGCCTGTGTTTTCCCCCGTCGTGGACGACTACTATAAGGGCATGGCCACCACGGTGACGCTGCATGCGGACCTCCTGGCCCCCGGGACCACCTTGAAAAAGGTCCGGGAGGCCCTGGACGACTGGTATCAGTACCAGCGGCTCATCAACGTGGCCCCTGCAAATTGGGGCACGCCCATGATCGACGCCAACGCCTTCGCGGGCCGGGACGACCTGATGCTCATTGTCTCCGGCAACGATGAGCGGATCACCGTGACGGCCCTCTTCGATAACCTTGGCAAGGGCGCCTCCGGCGCGGCGGTGCAGAACATGAACATCCTCCTGGGCGCGGACGAGCTCACGGGGCTCAACGTGTAAAATGGTGATCCGTGAGACTGAATTGACCGAAACGGTCGCCGGACAGCTTATTTCGCTCTCCGAGGATTGGGAGAAGGAGAACTGCTGTCACGGTTATTACAAAAATACCCTGGAAGACCTCAAGGGAAACAGGATTTTTCTCGCCCTTGAAGGCGGCGCGGTGGTGGGCTACTTATTTGGCCATACAGAGGTCACAGAAAAGACCACCAGTATCTATGAGGCCGGCACAAGCTCTTTTGAGATTGAGGAGCTGTACGTGAAGCCCGAGTACCGAAGCCGGGGGATTGGAAGACAACTGTTTCAATACGTGGAAACCGTGGTTTCGCCCGATGTGGAGCTGATCATGCTGGGCACCGCCGCCAAAAATTACCGTGCCATTCTCCATTTTTATTTAGACGAGCTTGGCATGGAGTTTTGGAGCGCGAGACTTTTCAAGAAGATACGATGATTTTCGACAATTCTGACAGATGGTCGGGGAACCGGAAAGCGTTCACAGTCAGAGGTGAAATTTATGTGGTTCGTATTTGCCCTGGGCTCCGCCGTTTTCGCGGCGCTGACCTCCATCCTTGCCAAGGTGGGGATCGACGGGGTCAACTCTAATCTGGCCACCGCCATCCGCACGGTGGTGGTGCTGGTCATGGCCTGGGGGATGGTCTTTATCACCAACACCCAGGGAGGGATAGGGGAGATAAGCCGGAAAAGCTGGCTCTTTCTCATCCTCTCCGGCCTCGCCACCGGCGCGTCGTGGCTGTGCTATTATAAGGCTCTGCAGATCGGCGAGGCGTCCAAGGTGGTGCCCGTGGATAAATTAAGCGTGGTGCTGACGCTTATCCTGGCCTTCGTCTTTCTTCACGAAAAATTCACCCCCAAGTCCCTCATCGGCTGTGTTCTCATAGGCGCGGGGACGCTACTTATGGTCTTATAGTTGAATACTGGAGGAATTACTATGAATATTACTGCTGTTCCCGGCGGCGTGTGCGCCGCTAAGGGGTTTCGGGCCAACGGCGTCCGGTGCGGCATCAAGGCAAGCTCCAAAAAGCGGGACCTGGCCCTTATCGTCTCGGAAAAGCGGTGTGCCGCCGCCGCCGTCTACACCGCCAATTTGGTGAGGTCCGCCCCAATCAAGGTCACACGTGCCCATCTGGCCGACGGCCACGCCCAGGCGGTGATCTGCAACTCCGGCAACGCCAACACCTGCAACGCTAACGGCATTGAGATCGCCGAGGGCATGAGTAATTTAGTGGAGAGCTATCTGGGAATCCCGGCCTCCGACGTGATCGTGGGCTCCACCGGCGTCATCGGCCAGCCCATGAGCTTAAATCCCATGGAAAAGGGGATGGATGAGCTGGTTTCGGGCCTTGGCGACCACTCGGACCTTGCGGAGAACGCCATCATGACCACCGACACCGTTGCGAAGGAAGCCGCCGTGGAGTTTGACATCGCCGGTGTCCGGTGCCGTCTCGGCGGCATCGCCAAGGGCTCCGGCATGATCCACCCCAATATGGCGACCATGCTGGTCTGGGTGACGACCGACGTCTCCATCACCCCGGAAATGCTCCAAAGGGCCGTCTCCGAGGACGTGAAAACGAGCTTCAACATGGTAAGTGTGGACGGAGACACCTCCACCAACGACACCTTCGCCGTCCTGGCCAACGGCATGGCGGGAAATCCCGTCATCGACAGGGCGGGGGAGGACTTCGAGGACTTTTGCGCCGCCCTCCACGCCGTCACCGTGAAGCTGTGCCGCATGATCGCCAAGGACGGCGAGGGCGCCACGAAGCTCGTCACCTGCCTCCTCTCCGGGGCGCGCGAGGACCAGACCGCCAAGACCGTGGCAAAGGCCGTCATCTGCTCCAGCCTCACCAAGGCCGCCATGTTCGGCGCGGACGCCAACTGGGGCCGGGTCCTGTGCGCCATTGGCTACGCGGGGGCGCAGGTGGACGTGGACAAGGTGGATGTGAGCTTTGTCTCCAAAGCGGGGCGGGTGGACGTCTGCCGCGACGGCGCCGGCATCCCCTTCTCCGAGGAGGAGGCCAAGAAGGTCCTCCTGGAGGACGAGATCGACATCCTGGTGGAACTTAATTCTGGTAATGCCTCCGCCGAGGCCTGGGGCTGCGATCTCACCTACGATTATGTGAAGATCAACGGGGATTACCGGACGTAAGGAAAGAGATGGCGTCATGGACACACAAAACCCTGGGTTTTGGTGGGCTCTGGACGAGCTGGTGCAATCATCCGAAATTGTCATCGACCGCCCCCGCAGCTCTGCCCACCCCAGATCCCCCGATCTGATTTACCGCGTGGATTACGGATACCTTAGGAACACCGCCTCTATGGACGGCTCCGGCATCGATGTGTGGGTGGGGACCGGCGAGAAGAAAATCGACGCGATCATGTGTACCGTGGACCTCATGAAGCGCGATTCCGAAATAAAGCTCCTTATCGGCTGTACCGAGGAGGAAAAGCAAATTGTCTATGAGACTCATAACGAGTCGGAATACATGAAGGGCGTCCTGATCCGCCGCTGACCCATGTTCCCGTGGAGCTCGCCTACGGGCGGGATAGGGGAGCGGGAGGGTTTGGAACCCTCCCCTACGAACGGAAACGGAGGCGTCTGTTTCTACGCAAGCACCCACAAGCCCCTCGTAGGGGCGGGTTCAAAACCCGCCCGACGCGCCGAAATGCATACAAACGCGGATACCATCGCGCCAAGGACTCGATACGGTTTCTCTTTTCATCAACGCATCTCTCAATTCCCCGGCGTTCCTGCCGGAAACAGCAAAAAGGAGGCCCAATATGGATTTACATGACCACGCGCTGCGCGCGCAGACGCTGACGGAGGCGCTGCCGTACATTCAAAAATATGCCGGGAAGATCATTCTCATCAAATACGGCGGCAACGCCATGACTGACGACAACCTCAAGCGGATGGTGATGGGGGACATCGTGCTCCTCACCATGATCGGCGTCAAGGTGGTGGTGGTCCACGGCGGCGGGCCGGAAATCTCGGATATGCTGAAAAAGACCGGCAAGAAATCGGAATTTGTGAACGGCCTTCGCGTCACGGACCCGGAGACCATGGACATCGTCCAGATGGTCCTGGCCGGGAAGGTCAACAAGGACCTGGTGAATTTGGTGGAGCTCGCCGGAGGCCGGGCCATCGGCATCTCCGGGGTGGACGGCCACATGATAAAGGCCGCGCAGCTCTCTCCCGCCCTGGGGGCGGTGGGGGAGATCCAGGACGTGGACGTGAAGCCCATCACGGACCTTTTGGACATGGGCTACATCCCCATCATCTCCACTGTGGGGTGCGATAAGGAGGGGAACCTCTACAACATCAACGCCGACACCGCCGCCGCCCGCATCGCCGGGAAGCTGGGGGCGGAGTCCATGCTCACCATGACGGACATC
>CANQZF010000110.1 GCA_947628265.1 uncultured Oscillospiraceae bacterium | reverse complement strand
TACGCCGTCAGGTCCTCCGCCATGCGCTTTGTGAGGGTGGTGACCAGCACCCGCTCCCTTTTGGCGGTGCGGGCGTTTATTTCCCCGATGAGGTCGTCGATCTGCCCCTCCACGGGCCGGACCTCCACTCTCGGGTCCAGAAGCCCCGTGGGGCGGATGATCTGCTCGGCCACCTGGCCCGCCCGCTCCCGTTCATACTCCCCGGGCGTGGCGGAGACGTAGATGGCCTGGTTTATCCGCTCATTGAACTCCTCGAACCTGAGGGGCCGGTTGTCGAAGGCGGAGGGCAGGCGGAAGCCGTACTCCACCAGCGCCTCCTTTCTGGCCCGGTCCCCCCGGTACATGGCCCGGACCTGGGGCAGGGTGACGTGGCTCTCGTCCACAAAGAGGATGAAGTCCTTTGGGAAGTAGTCGAGCAGCGTCATGGGGGCGCTGCCCTCCGGGCGGCCCGATATGATCCTCGAGTAGTTCTCGATCCCGGAGCAGTAGCCCAGCTCCTGGAGCATCTCCACATCGTACATGGTGCGCTGGTAGATGCGCTGGGCCTCGATGAGCTTGTCGCGGTCCTTGAACCACGCTACGCGCTCATCGCACTCCCGCAAGATCTCCTGGATGGCCCGGTCCATCTTGTCTCTTGGCGTCACGTAGTGGGTGGCGGGCCAGATGGGGATGTTGGTGAGACGCCGCACCACGGCGCCCGTGACGGTGTTTATCTCGCTGATCCGGTCGATCTCGTCGCCGAAAAACTCCACGCGCAAGGCCGTGTCCTTCCAGTAGGCCGGCCAGACCTCCACCGTGTCCCCCCGGACCCGGAACATATTGCGCTCAAAGGCAAGGTCGTTGCGCTCGTAGCGTATGTCCGCGAGCCTCCGGAGAAGGTCGGGGATCTTTATCTCCATCCCCACCCGCAAAGAGACCATCATGGACTCAAAGTCGTCTGGCTCGCCGAGGCCGTAGATGCAGCTGACGGAACTCACCACGATGACGTCCCGCCGCTCCAAGAGGGACGCGGTGGCGGAGAGCCGCAGACGGTCTATTTCGTCGTTTACGGAGCTGTCCTTCTCAATATAGGTATCCGTGTGGGCGATGTACGCCTCCGGCTGGTAGTAGTCATAATAGCTTACGAAGTACTCCACGGCGTTTTCCGGGAAAAACTCCTTAAACTCCGCGTGGAGCTGGGCCGCCAGGGTCTTGTTGTGGGCCAAAACCAGGGTGGGCCGGCCCATCCGGGCGATGACGTTGGCCATGGTGAAGGTCTTGCCGGAGCCCGTGACGCCGAGTAAGACCTGCTCGTCGATCCCCAGCTCCAGGCCCCGGCACAACGTGTCGATGGCCTCCGGCTGGTCGCCCATGGGCTTATAGGGGGCGTGCAGCTTAAAATCCATAGAAAAACCTCACTCCGCGAAGAGGGCGTAGCGCCCGGAGACAGTGGGGAAGGCCCCGTTGTCCGCCATGGAGACGAAGTCGTCCTCCGCCAGTACGATGTGATCTAAAAGCGTGACCCCGGCGTCCCGGAGGGCCTCATAGATGAGGCGGGTGGAGCGCTCGTCCTCCGCCGAGGGCACGGCGATGCCGCTGGGGTGGTTGTGGGCCAATATGACGGCGGCGGCCCCGGCGTCCCGGGCGCAGTCCAAAAGCCGCTCCACGCTGACCTCCACGGAGCCCCGGCCGCCCCTCCCGGCGTCCCGGCACTCCAGCACCCGGCCCAGCGCGTCCAGGCTCACAAGGTACACCCGCTCCTCCGTCTCGCCGTAGACCCAGCCGAGAAGGAACCTGCCCGCCTCGGAGGGGCTTTGGAGCGTGAGCCTGCGGACGCCAAGCTCCCCGCCGCAGCGCCCCGCGATGGCCGGCAGGAGCTTTATGAGCATGGCGGTGCGGTCCCCCACGCCGGGGACCGCCGTCAGCTCCTCCCGGGAGGCCGTCAGCACCCCCTCCAAAGACCCGAAGCGCTCCAAAAGCCGCCGCACCAGGGGATTTACGTCGATGCGGGGAAGGGCGTAGAAGAGCAAAAGCTCCAAAAGCCCCGCGTCGTCAAAGCCCTGGCCGCCGTATTCAAAAAACCGCTCCCGCCGCCGGGACCTGTGGCCCTCCATATCGCCCGCTCCCCTCTGATAACAAACTGTAATCTTGAAGACAATCCTGCACCGCCCCCTCCGGGGCTCGCCGCCGGGAGGTTGGACGTTCCGGAGAAGCCCCGGGATTTTCGTGACCTTTTTCCGGGCCCCTCCGGCGGTTTTTTCCCGCCCCGAAGTTAACGTAAATGTTCGCCGGGGCAACTCTTTACATAGAGTTATTCACATTCTCCACAGGGTTTTCCACAGCCAAAACCCCCGATTTCTCAAGGAAAAGGCCGTTTTTTCCCAATTCTTCCCAAACCCGGGAGCATAATTTTGTGGAAAACTTATTTTCCGCTTACGCTTTACATAACGCCCCCATTTTCCCGTTTATCTCCCCGGAGGCGTCATTTTTGAATGGACGGGGAGAGGAAAATGCACGGTCCTTCCCGTCAGAAGGACACCTTATCGATGCTCATAGTGGCGTAGGCGTTGAGCTCCTGGCCCGCCCGGACGCCGGAGAGGTACTCGTAGTACCCCTGGCACCCGATCATGGCGGCGTTATCGCCACAGAGCTTCAAAGGCGGCACGAAAAGGCGCTTGTGTTCCCGTTTGCAGGCGGCCTCAAAATCCGCCCGGACCCGCTTGTTGGCCGCCACGCCCCCGGCCACCACCACGGTGTCGTAGCCCAGGTCCCGGGCGGCGTCCATGGTCCGGGGCACCAGCGTCTCGCTGACGGCGCGCTGGAAGGAGGCCGCGAGGCCCGCCCGGTCCAGCGTCTCCCCTTTTTGCTCCGCCGTGTGGACAATGTTCACCACCGCCGTCTTAAGGCCCGAGAAGGACATATCGTAGGGGTGTCCCTCGATCTTGGCGTGGGGGAGCTTAAAGGCCCCGTCGTCCCCGCCCTCCGCCAGGTTCTGCAAAGGCAGTCCCCCGGGATAGGGAAGGCCCAGGACTCTCGCGGCCTTGTCGAAGCACTCCCCGGCGGCGTCGTCGTGGGTGGCGCCGATAATGGACATATCCGTGTAGCCCCGGACGTCCACAATGGCCGTGTTGCCGCCGGAGATGGCCAGGCACAAAAAGGGCGGCTCCAGCTCCGGGAAGGCGATGTAGTTGGCGGCGATGTGGCCCCGGACGTGGTGGACGGGCACCAGGGGGACCCCCAGAGCCAGCGCCGCGCCCTTGGCGAAGTTCACCCCCACCAATAGGGCCCCGATGAGCCCCGGGGCGGCGGTGACGGCCACGGCGTCCAGGTCCTTTTTCGAAAGTCCCGCCTTTTTGACCGCCTCCTCGGCGAGGCGCGAGATAACGGTGATGTGGTTCCGGGAGGCGATCTCCGGCACCACGCCGCCGTACAGGGCGTGCATGTCCGCCTGGGAAAAAATCTCGTTTGAAAGTACGCTCCTCCCGTCCCGCACCACCGCCGCGGCGGTCTCGTCGCAGGAGGACTCAATGGCAAGTATGTTCATTCCTTATCTCCAAGCTCAAAAGGTTCAAGATCCACAAGGTCAAGCTCAATATCCATTAAAATGGCGTTCTCACGGGGGGACTCGTAGTACCCCCGGCGCTCGCCGCAGACGGCAAAGCCCGCGCTCTTGTAGAGGGCCCGGGCGGAGGCGTTGGAGCGCCGGACCTCCAAAAACATCTTCTCCGCCCCGGCGCGGGCGGCCTCGACTAAGACCCGCTCCAAAAGCGCCCTTCCCACGCCCCGGCTGCGGTATTTTTCCGCCACGGCGATGCTGAAAAGCTCGCTCTCCTCAAAGGAGACGTGGTAGATGGCAAAGCCCAGCACCTCGTCCCCCTCCACCGCCGCCAAAATGGCGCCGTGGGGGTCCGTGAGGTACACCTCAACCCCGCCCCGGGACCAGGGATCCGGGAAGCTCGCCCGCTCGATGTCCATGATGCCGTCCAGATGCCCGGCACAGGCCCTCACGATCTCCATCACTTGGCCTCATACCAGGTCCGCCCGATGTGGGCGTCCACGGTGAGGGGCACGGTGAGCCGCGCCGCCCCCTCCATCTTCTCGATGAGCAGCTGCCGCACGGCCTCGGCGTCCCTCTCGGCGCACTCCACGATGAGCTCGTCGTGGACCTGCAAGAGGAGCCTTGCGTCCAGGCCGGACTGTCTGAGGGCCCTGTCCGCGTCCACCATGGCGATCTTCATGATGTCCGCCGCCGTGCCCTGGATGGGCATATTCCGGGCCACCCGCTCCCCGAAGGAGCGGACGGTGAAGTTCTGGGCCCGGAGCTCCGGCATGGGCCGGCGGCGGCCGTAGAGCGTCACCGCGACGCCGGTCTCCTTCGCCTCCCTTATGACCCGCTCCATGTAATCGGAGACCCCCTTGTATGTGGCCATGTAGGTGTTTATATAGTCCCGGGCCTCCGCCATGGAGACGCCGATGTCCTCGGAGAGGGAGAAGGCGGAGATGCCGTAGACGATGCCGAAGTTCACGGCCTTGGCATGGCGGCGCTGCTCCGGCGTCACCTCCTCCGGGGCGATGCCCAGGACCTGGGCGGCGGTAGCCCGGTGGATGTCCTCCCCGGTCAAAAAGGCGTTTTTCATGTGCTCGTCCCCGGAGATGTGGGCGAGAACGCGAAGCTCGATCTGGCTGTAGTCCGCGTCCACCAACGTCCGGCCCTCCGGGGCCACGAACATCTTGCGGATCTCGCCCCCCAGCTCCCGCCGGACGGGGATATTCTGCAAATTGGGCTCCGTGGAGCTTAAACGCCCCGTGGCGGTGACGGTCATCTGGAAACTCGTGTGGATGCGCCCGTCGGGGGCGATGACCTTGGAAAGGCCGTCGGCGTAGGTGGATTTGAGCTTGGAAAGCTCCCTATACTCCAGCACCAGCCCCACGATAGGGTGCCTGGGCCGCAGCTTCTCTAAAACGTCGGCGTTGGTGGACCAGCCGGTCTTCGTCTTCTTGGGCGCGGGAAGGCCCAGCCTCTCAAAGAGCACCTCGCCCAGCTGCTTGGGGGAGTTTATGTTGAACTCCCGCCCCGCAAGCTCGTAAATTTGGGCAGTCAGCGTGTCGATCTGCGCCCCCAGGGCCCTGCCGAAGCCGGCAAGCGCCGCCCTGTCCACCAAAAAGCCCGCCAGCTCCATCCGGGCCAGCACCGGGCACAGGGGCAGCTCGATCTTCTCAAATACATCCCAAAGCCCCGCCTCTTTGAGCTCCGGCTCCAGACGCTCCCGGAGGCACGCCACGGCGGCGGCCTCGGAGAGAAGCTGCGCGGAGAGCTTCAGCCCGTCGTCCAGGAGGGAGAACTGCCCGTCCTCCCCGGCCCCGTCCATGGGGGCAAAGCCGCAGTATTTCCGGCAGATCTCCGATAGCTCGTACCGGCTGGCGGTGGGGTCCAGGAGATAGGCGGCGATGGCGGAGTCGAACTCCCACCCCTCCATGGGAAGGCCCGAGGCCCCCAGCATGTGGAGGGTGTCCTTGATGTCGTGGCCCATTTTCCGCACTTCCGGGGCGCACAGGGCCTCTAAAGCCCCCCGGAACACCGGGGAGTCCTCGCTTAAAAGAAACCCCAGCCCCTCCGGGCCGTCGTTATCCATGTACACAGCGCCCAGGGCCCCGTCCCCGGAAAACCGCACGCAGACCGCGCCGGTTTTGAGGGCCTTTTTAAATTCCTCCAAGGACGCCTCATCCGTCACCTCCACCGTGACGCACTCCCCGGAAAACTCCATGGGCTCGGCGGGGGTATCAGAGCGGACCGGCGGGGTCAGCTTGTAGACGTCCATGAGCTTTCGAAACTCCAGACGCTCAAAGATGGCGTAGAGCCTGTCGTTGTCCACGGGCTTTATAAGGTTGTCCTCCGGCGAAAACTCCAGCGGGGCCTCGCAGCGGATGGTGGCCAGGTCCTTCGACATGGCCGCCGACTCCCGGCCCTCCGCGAGCTTCTGCACAAGGCCGGGGGTGGCCTTTTTCTCCGGCGACTGGAGGATGTCCGGCATTTTTTCATATAGCCGCTCCACCGTGCCGTAGAGCTGTATGAGGGCCATGGCGGTCTTCTCCCCCACGCCCCGCACGCCCGGGATGTTGTCGGAGGCGTCGCCCATCAGGGCCTTT
>CANQZF010000109.1 GCA_947628265.1 uncultured Oscillospiraceae bacterium | reverse complement strand
CTCTTTGATTTCGTCAAAGAGTGGAAAGTAGCAAAGGGGAGAAAACGACCAAGGGGCAGTGCCCCTTGGAACCCGTTGGGTGCTCTGTGGCCTTTGGCGTGTGCGTTGTAACGGCGGGTCGGCTCCCGCAGTGGTGGACGATACCAATGGGTGGCTCTATATCCGCGCGGGTGTGGTCGAATTGAGAAGCGTCTACGTCCGCGTAAGCCCGAATTATAAATTCGGGCGACGCTGCCCGGGTGGTGGACGGGGGCGTTTGCGTTTGAACACTTCCGCGCTACCTGGGTGCTTGTCGTGTGGTAATCGGCAGACCAGCGTCTACGTCCGCTGGCGCTGGCGCTTTGCGCCTCGCGCCTCGCTGGTGCAGTGCGCTTCCCGCCGTACGGGCCGCCGCCCACGGCGGCCCATTCCCCCGTCCACCGCCGCACCCTCGTGAACTGCCGTAAGGGCCGGATGACCGCAAGGAATGCCCTTGGGTGCACCGTGCCGGCCCGTCCTCCGATTTACATCCGCGCCACCAATCAACGCACATTGTCCTCGTAGGGGCGGCACATCTGGGCCGCCCATCTCCCGTCCATCGCATCGTCTTTCCAACCCGCCGTAAGGGCCGATGCCCACATCGGCCCGTCTCTCGATTTTCTTCCGCCTCACAAATCAACGCGCAATTTCCGTACGGGCCGTGACCGCAGGGAATGCCCTTGGGTGCACACCTGGGCGGCCCGTCCTCCGTTTACCGCAATGTCCCTTATAACGCCGTAGGGGTCGTGACCGAAGGGAATACTCTGGAGTGCCGTCCCCGGCGACCCGGCCCTCGATTTACATCCGTGCCCCCGATCAACGCACGATGTCTCGTAGGGTCGGCCGCCCACGGCTGACCGCTCCCCGTTTACCACCATGCCTCCGAACACCGTCGTAGGGGCCGCCTCTCTTGGCGGCCCGTCCCTGTTTTTCCGCACGCGTCCCGATAAAAGGTTTGCGGCTTATGCCGCGCATCAAATCATTCGCCGCAAACTTTTGCGGCGAATACCTTTTATCGCATCGCCCGAAATTCACGCCGTACGGGCCGCCAAGACTGCGCCCGAAGGCGCGTTTCGGAGCGCAACCGCCCAAAGGGCGGCTCTTGGCGCGGAGATGAGGCGGCTCCTACAACTAAAATTCCTCCGGCGTCCGTTTGGGACGCCGGAGGGATTTTTAGTTTTCTTTTATCCCGCTTACAATATTGTAGTATGCGTTGGAGGTGGCGCGGTAGACGAGGGTGTAGAAGACGGCGAAGACCGCGACGGTGATGGCTGTGGTTTTGGCGAAGAGGGAGACGTTGTTGAGGTTGAAGAGCCGCAGGAGCTTTTCGATGATGGGAAAGGCAAACGCGATGTGCAGGGCGGCGAAGATAAGGGGCAGGAAGAAGACTGTCAGGAGCTGGGAGTTGATGCTCTTTCGAATTTCCGGTCTCGTCATGCCCACCTTGCGCATGATGTCGAACCGGGACCGGTCCTCGTAGCCCTCCGAGACCTGCTTATAGTAGATGATGAGCACGGCGGCCAGGAGGAAGACGATGCTCAAAATGATGCCCAGGTAGAAAAAGGCCCCCATGATGGCCATATAGTCCTGATACTCCGCCTCCCGGGACTCCACGGTGCGCGACTGCATCCCGTAGCGGATGGCGAACTCGTCGCCCCGCACCGCCACCCGCAGCGTCTCATAGAGCTCCTTCTGCCCCTCCGGCGAAAGGCCGGTGTCGAAGAGATAGACGGATCTGCAGGCCAAAAGCGCGTCCCCGTAGGCGGTCTTCCTATCCAGGAGGCCCCCCAGGGCGGCCTCCAGGTCCGGCACCGCCATTTTGAAGGCGCAATACCCCAACATAAAGCTTTTGAACGTCACCGCCGGCCCCGACGGGAGCCACGCCTACTACGGCCCGGCCCACGTCTACGTCCCCGGCGTCAAGCTGGGCGGGACTATTGAGACTACCGGCGCCTTTCTTTATGAAATCACGATATTTTCCGCGATCTTCACAAGGTCACGGGGGGAGATTGAGGGGGCCTCGGTGGAGAGGGCCAGGACGAGGCTGCGGGTCGGGATGGGGAGGAGGAGCTGGATGCCGTCCTTGATGATGAGCCGCGCCTCCAGGCCGTTAATTTGCAAAAGGCTCACATCGGCGCCCTCGGTGTCCGCGCTGAGGACCCCGGCGGTGCTCAGGGGGCTGAGGTCGATTTGAATTGCCTCGCCGCCTTCGTTTTCGTATTCCCGCCACGCGTATTTCCCGTCCTCGCCGCTTTGGGAGAGGGCAAAGCCCTCCGGCAGCCACCGGACCTCAAAGGCCGGGGCGATCTCCCCGGCGAGGGAGCCGTCCCGCTCCACGAACCGGATCTCCATGTGGTCGTAGAAGACGTCGCTGACGAAATTGAGCGTTGCGGCCCTGACGGGCTCCGAGGCGGCAAAGGCCGTGGTGAAGAGGACCGCCGCCACAAGGACGACCGCCGCCGCCCACCGGATCGCGCCGCCGGTAAAGCGCCAGAGCCGCTGCGCCGTTTTCCTCAGAAACGCCCGGTTTACCGTCCGATCGATCTTTCGGTCCAAAGCGGCCGGAACGGCAAATTCCGCGTCGTTCCGGAGCCGCTCATTTTCCAGAAGAAGCCCGGCCCCCTGCTCCTCCAGGGCCTTTGCCATCAGGAGCGCGAAAAGGGCGTCCTCGTAGTTCTCCGTCAGCTTTTCATAGGTCGTCATGCTTTAAAACCTCGTCTTTCACCGTCATCGCCAGCGCCCGCCGCCGGGCGCGGGTCAGCTTCATGCGCACGCTGGCCGGCTTACAGCCCAGCTGCGCCCCAAGCTCGGCGTCCGAACAGCCCAGCACGTATTTTCCGATGAGGAGCGTCCGCTCGTCGGGGGAGAGCCGTTCCAGCAGGGCCTCCAAGTGTACTGCCCTCTCCCGGAGCGCCATGAGCTCATCCAGCGCCGGAAGGCCCGCCTCCGGCTCCCCGGCCGCCTCCGCAAAGTGGTTTTTCTCCACGGCCGCGTGGCGCAGGTGGTTTTTCGCCACGTTGGAGACGGTGTAGACCACATAGGCGGCCATGACCCGCCGCTCCATTCCCCGGAGCGTCTCCACCTTTTTGATGAGCCGCAGTACGCTCTCCTGGACGATGTCCTCCCGGTCCTCCGGGTTAGAGGCGTACTTTTTGGCGGTGGACAGCATCAGGTACTTAAAATCCTCGTAGAGACGCCGTATAAAATCCCTGTCGCTGTCGTTTTCAATTTCGTTGACGGTACAGAAAAGCATGGCCCTGACTCCCGGCATAAATCTATAAAATATCAGACACGCAAGGGGCGAAAAACGCAACAGGAAAACCGGAAATATTTTTCGCGCTCCGGGTGTTGCGTTTTTGCGGGGATCGGTGTCCTCCTTATAAGAAAAGGCCGCCCCGGGCGGCCTGTTATGAAGGAGGATGAGCGCGTGAAAAAAGGATCATTTGCCCTTGCCGTTTTGGCGGCGATACTTCTGGGCCTCCCGGGGTGCGGCGGACCCACAGGGGAGCCGCCGGAGGGGACGGGCACGGAGGGGACGAGTACGGACGACCCCCTGGACATCCTGGGGGAGGACCCCTACGGCGTCCGCAACGAGGGCGGGTTCAACGTCTTCTACGCCGTGAAGGAGGCGTACGAGGTTACAAAGGACGGGTGGGTTTTCTGGTTTATCTACAACTACGACAAGACCGGGGACCAGAGCGACATCATCCCGTATATGTTCTACACCTTCAATCTGCGCCGCCAATTTGACGATGCTTACGTCCGGATCGAGACGGCGCAGGGACCAGAGGGGACGGCGGAGCGGTTCCGGGTGATCCCGGGCACCCTCTCCTGGGACGACGGCTCCGAGGCGCAAAGGCGGGACATGGCGAGGGTCCGCGAAATTTTGAGCCCGGACAGGACCCCGGAGGAGCTTCTGGCCCTGGACCCGGGGGACTATGAATTTGAGGCGCTGGACGGGGAGATGTTCTTTGGCCTCATCCGTAAGGCTTTGACGGGGGAATTTCTCACCGAGGGGACGGACCTTCTCATGTGGGAGAAGGTCCCCTTTGAGATGCTGACGGAGCCGGACTTCCGGGACGGGTATAAATTTCAGGTCGCATATCTCTGTAAGTCCGGGAACCTCCGGGAGCTCTTCATCGACGTGCTCTACCCCACCGGGCCGGGGTACGCCGACTACGTACAGCTCTCCGACCTTGTGGAGGACGGGACCGCCACGCCGGGGCAAATCGAGCTTTATAAATTTATCCGGTCCGTCATCCAAAGGGCTCTTGAGGAAAACCGCTTCTCGGCGGGGGCGGAGGAATACGGGGACACCGTTCTGGACGGGGTGGACCTTTCGCGCCTGGCCGCGTTTTTGACCGCCGTACAGGATAACGAGGGATACGAAAACTATCTGTTCCAGCCCCTCTTTGAGCCCCTTCAGGACCCCGTAAGGGTTTGAAAAGGGGACTAATCAGCGCAGGAGTCCATTTTCCGTAAGGTACCGGACGATCTCCAGAGTGGTCATGAAGGCCACGTCCGGACAGGCGGCGACGCGGCGGAAAATGGCCTCCATCCTGTCCCACATGTTGGCGGCGTCCAGGTCGTAGGTGTGCCCCACGATCTGACAGACGGCCAGCTCCCGGTCCGTGGCGAGGAAGCCGTCCACAAAGGCCTCCAGGTCCGGGCTTAAGTGAAATATCCCGGCGCGTAGGTTATAGCGGTCCTCCGGCGGGGCGTAGCCGCGGCTCTCCTCGGAGATCCTGGCGTACTCAAAGCCGCAGAGTCTCGCGCAGTCGGCCATCTCCCGGCTCCAGAAGGTGAAGGGCGCGGCGAAGCCCCGGACCTCCCGGCCGAAAAGCCGCTCCAGCTCGTCCCGGTCCTCCCCCATCTCCCGGAGGATGTCGCTCCTGCCGGCGTGGTCGAGGTATGGGTGGGTCAGCGTGTGGCTGGCCACCTCGTGGCCGCCATAGAGGCGCAGGGCGGCGGCGGGCGAAAGGCGCCTCACCACCATGCCGCTCTCGTGGGTCCAGGCGAACTCCTCCCGCATGAGCCGGGAATTTAAGTTGAAGGTCCCCTTGACGCCGTACTTGTTCAAAAGCTCCACAAAGCGGACGTCCTGGAGCACCCCGTCGTCGTAGGAGACGGTGAACACCTTGGCCTTCCCGCCGGGATAAAGTCTTTTCATCCGATCACCTCGTTTTCATACTAATATCTATTTAAAAGGAGACACCGAGCGGCGAGGATTTTTCGTGTCAGGCAAGGAAGACGCCGCAGGGAATACTGTATGTATTCCCAAGGCGGCTGACGCGGCATGGCGCGAAAAAGTCCGGCGCGAATGTCTTATTTTAATTAGATATTAGTATCATATGTTGGTCCGCCCAATGCTCCCGCCAGACGGTAGTATAATACTGATCCCTAATCAAAAACGCCAATTCGCGACGGTCTTTTTTCGCCCTCGCGCAATCCGCTTTGCTTCACCTCCGCGCAAGCGCGAAGGTTATCTCCGGCCTAAGAGCCGCCCGTTCCGGGCGGTTGGCCTCCGAAACGCGCCTGCGGGCGCAGCAGGCGCAGGCTCGGCTCGTCCTCTCCCCAGCGGGCTTGCCCGCCGGGGACCCCGGATGCTTCGTCAGACGGCTTGACAATACATACAGTATTCTCTGCGCCGTCTTCCTTGCCTGACGCAAAAAATCCTCGCCGCTCGGTTGGCGTTTTTGATCAGGGATCAGTATAATTCACAAAAGCCGGAATTTCAAGCCCGGGGCCTTCGGGAGCGGCCGCGCCGAGTAAGACGATCTGACCAAAATCATAACCCCGGTTGAACCGGGGGTTATGATTCAGCTTGTCAAAAAACTCTATTTCAATATTTTTTGCGAGGATATGTGCCTCGCAAAAAATCCCTTTTGCCCCGCAAACGTGCCGCTTGCGGGGTCCCCGCGCGATCAAAGATCGCGTGGGGAGAGGAGGAGCCGAGCCTGCGCCTGAGCCCGACCAAAGGGAGGGCGAGGTAAAGCAGCTCGTGCGACGACGACGCAGCGCGGCGGCAGGGAAATTTTGCGTGAATTCCGCAGAATTTGCTTATGTGCGATAAAGAAGTAATAGAAGTGTAAAAAATTTTGCCGTTCCTATCCGGCACTTGCGCATTGTG
>CANQZF010000108.1 GCA_947628265.1 uncultured Oscillospiraceae bacterium | reverse complement strand
GCTCGTCCAGCTTCAGGAGGTTGTCCTCCATGCAGTGGTACTCAAAGTGGGTGGTGATGATGTCCGTCCCCTGGTCGTCCGCCGGGTGCTGGGCCGGGCAGAAGTCGGAGATCTCCATATCCTGGGGGATCACCACCAGGCCCCCCGGGTGCTGGCCGGTGGTGCGCTTGACGCCCACGCACCCCAGAGCCAGGCGGTTCTCCTCGGCGCGGCTGACGCTCTTGCCCGTCTTCTCCATGTACTTTTTCACATAGCCGTGGGCGGTCTTCTCCGCCACGGTGCCGATGGTCCCGGCCCGGAAGACGTGGTCGGAGCCGAAGAGCTCGTTGGTGTACCGGTGGGCGTTGGCCTGGTACTCGCCGGAGAAATTGAGGTCGATGTCCGGCACCTTGTCGCCGCCGAAGCCCAAAAACGTCTCAAAGGGGATGTCAAAGCCGTCCTTGACATACTCCGTCCCGCACTCCGGGCAGAGCTTGTCCGGCATATCCGCGCCGCAGCCGAAGCTCCCGTCGGTGACAAACTCCGTGTGCTTGCAGTTGGGGCAGCGGTAGTGGGGCGGCAGGGCGTTGACCTCGGTGATGCCGGACATGAAGGCCACGATGGAGGAGCCAACGGAGCCCCGGGAGCCCACAAGGTACCCGTGGGCCAGGGAGTCCTGCACCAGCTTCTGGGCGGACATATAGATGACGTCGTAGTGGCGGGAGAGGATGTCGTGGAGCTCCTGCTCCACCCGGCTCGTCACGATCTCCGGGGGATTTTCCCCGTAGAGCTCGCGCATCCGGCCGTAGACCAGGTCCTTGAGCTGCTGCTCGGAGTTTTCGATCTTCGGCGGGAAGAGCTTCCCCGCCGGGGGCAGGGGGCGCACTGTGTCGCACATCTCCGCGATCTTTCGGGTGTTGGTGACCACCACCTCCCGGGCCCGGTCCTCCCCCAGGTAGGAAAATTCCTCCAGCATCTCGTCGGTGGTCTTGAAATAGATGGGAAGGTCCCGGTCCCCGTCCTCAAACTCCTTGGCCACTAAGAGCACATGGCGGAATATCTCGTCCTCCGGGTCCAGAAAGTGGACGTCCCCGGTGGCCACAGTGGGCTTTCCCAAAAAATCCCCCAGCTCCAGCACCCGGCGGTTGTAGTCCCGCAGGTCCTCCACGTCGGCGGCCTTGGGGCGCTCCCCCCGGAGCATGAACATGTTGTTGCAGACGGGCTGGATCTCCAGGTAGTCGTAAAAGGAGGCAATTCTTCGCTCCTCAAACCGGCCCCGGTGGTCGATGACGGTCTGATAGACCTCTCCCGCCTCGCACGCCGAGCCGATGATGAGCCCCTCCCGGTGCTCCATGATGAGGGATTTCGGCATGATGGGGTTGGCCTTCAGGTGCTCTAAGTGGCTGGCGGTAACGATTTTATAGAGATTCTTGATGCCCGCCTGGGTCCTTGCCAAAACGATGATGTGCTGGGGCCGCATCCGCCGGTGGGCGGCGGTCTCCCGGCGGCGGGGGGCAATATAGGCGTCCATCTCGGAAAGGCGTGTAAGGCCCGCCTCCGCAAGCCTCTTCGTGAGGGCCACGTAGATGAGCCCGCAGGTCAGCGCGTCGTCGGAGGCCCGGTGGTGGTTGAAGTCGGGCAGTCCCAGCCTCCCCGCGACTAAGTCCAGCTTGTGGGATTTAAGGTCGTTAAGGCACCCCTGGGACATGGTGAGGGTGTCGATATAGGTGGGTTCAAAGGGGATGCCGTGCCGGAGGCACACCTCCAGCATCATCCCCACGTCGAAATTGGCGTTGTGGGCCACTAAGGGCAGGTCCCCCGCGAAAGCGAGAAAGTCCCGGACGGCCTTAAGCTCCTTGGGGGCCCCCGCCACCATGCCGTCGGTGATACCGGTGAGGTTCACGATCTCCTGGGTGATGGGTTTTTCCGGGTCCACAAAGGTCTGGAACCGGTCCACCTCCGCCCCGTCGTGGAATTTGACGGCGCCGATCTCGATGAGCCGCTCTTTTCTCTGGTCTAAGCCCGTGGTCTCGATGTCGAAGGCCACAAAATCCCCTGTGAGGGGCCCGTCCCCGGGGCCCATCAGGGCCACGCGGTCGTCCACGTCGTTTACATAATACCCCTCCACGCCGTAGATGACCTTGATCTTGTCCCCGGCGGCCTTCATAGCGTCGGGGAAGGACTGGCACACGCCGTGGTCGGTGATGGCGATGGCCGGGTGTCCCCAGGCGATGGCCCTCTGAATGACCGCCTTGGTGTCGGTGAGGGCGTCCATAGCGCTCGTCTTGGTGTGCAGATGGAGCTCCACCCGCTTTTCCTCGCCTGTGTCCTCCCGGACGGGCCGGGGCTTGGCTTTGGCGATGGCCTTGGGGTCCAAAACGATGTCGTTATCGAAGCGGTTGAAGGTGATATTCCCCTGGCAGGTCAGGTCCATGCCCACCTCAATGGTCTGGGCGGCCTTTTTGATGTTCTCGTCGGTGATGAACTTGGAGACGCGCACGGAGCCCGTGCCGTCGGTCATGTCGAAGGTCAGCACATACGCGCCGCTCCTTATGTCCTTGGAGGCGACGGCGAAGACGTGCCCCGTCACGGTGACGCGGCCCGACTCCAGCGTCAGCTCCGACATGGGGGTGATGTCGGACCTGTAGACCTTCCCGAAAATGGCCGCCCCCGGGGCGTCCTTCTTCTTCTCCGCCCGGTACCTTATATCCTCCGGGAAGGTAGGGCGCAATGCCACGGTCCTCAAGCCGAATCGCCCCGCGATGGCGCTCTCTGTCTTTGTTATGTAAACCGGCGGGAGGCTCGTCCCGAAGGTGACGGACACCTCCATGGTCCTATCCTCCCGGCTGACGGTGGCCTCCGTCACCTTTGCCCCGGAGACGGCCTCCTGGGGGAGCACGTCCGAGAGCCAGGGGAACATATCGAGAAGCGGCACAAAACTTTTTTCACTCATGGCTCCCGCCCCTCTATGAGGGCCAAAAGGCCCTCGGCAAGCTGCCCGTAGGGCAGCTTTTTCACGATCTTGCCTTTTTTGAACAAAAGCCCCTCGCCGTCGCCGCCGGCCACGCCGAAGTCGGCCTCCCGGGCCTCCCCGGGGCCGTTGACGGCGCAGCCCATGACGGCAACGGTGATGTCCTTTTCGCACCCCCGAAGGCGCGCCTCCACCTCATGGGCCAAAGCCACAAGGTCGATTTTCGTCCGCCCGCAGGTGGGGCAGGAGACGAATTTCACCCCGCCGGAGCGCTTCCCGGCGGCCTTTAAAATGGCGATGCCGGCCTCCACCTCCCGCTCCGGGTCGGCGGTGAGGGAGACGCGGACGGTGTCGCCGATCCCCTCCATGAGAAGTGTCCCGATCCCCACGGCGGAGTTGACGGTCCCTCTATACTCGGTCCCCGCCTCGGTGACGCCCAGGTGCAGGGGATAGTCGCATTTTTGGGAGAGGAGCCTGTACGCCTCCACGGTGCGGGGGACGTCGGAGGATTTGACGGAGATGCAGATGTCCGAAAAGCCCACGTCCTCCAATAGCCGCACATGCCCCAGGGCGCTCTCCACCAGGGCCTCCGCCGTGGGGCCGCCGTATTTTGCCAAAAGCTCCCGCTCCACGGAGCCGGAGTTGACGCCCACGCGGATGGGGACGCCCCGCTCCTCGCAGGCCCTGGCCACGGCCCGGACGCGCTCCACATCCCCGATATTGCCGGGGTTTATGCGCACCTTGTCCACGCCCCCCTCTAAAGACGCCAGGGCCAGCCTGTAGTCAAAATGGATGTCCGCCACCAGGGGGATGTGGATCTCTTTTTTAATTTCCGAAATCGCCCTCGCCGCCGCCATATCCGGCACGGCCACCCGGATGATGTCGCACCCGGCGGCCTCCAGACGCAAAATTTGCGCGACGGTGGCCCCCACGTTTTCCGTGGGGGTGTTGCACATGGACTGGACGGAGACGGGGGCCCCTCCGCCGATCGTTTTATTCCCAACGTGTATCGCTCTTGTCATTTCTCTCACTCTATTTGATAAGTTTCAAAACGTCGCTGACCATGATGACGGCCATCAAGCCCAGCAGCAGCAGCATACCGGCGGCGTGGATGTAGCCCTCATACTTGGGGTCCAGCTTTTTGCGGAAGATTTTTTCGATAACGAGGTTTATAAAGAGGAAGAAAATCCGCCCGCCGTCCAGGGCCGGGATGGGCAGGAGGTTCATGACAGCCAAATTCACGGCGATAAAGGCCACCAGGTACATGATCTCCTCAATGGCCGCCCAGACGGATTGAGTCTCCTCCTCCACCTGCTGGCCCACATCGTTGATGGTGCCGACGATGCCGACGACGCCGGACATCTCCCTCAAGCCCACGGCCCCGGTGACAAGGTCCGAAAGCCCCATCCACACCATCCGCACGAAGTTCCAGGAGGTATAGGAGGTGTATTTGAGCTTCTGCCAAAAATCCGCCTTCACGGAGCCGAAGGTGAGCCCGTAACGGACTCCGTCGGCGTACTCCGCCGGCTTCAGACCGTAGTCCTTTAAAAGCACCTTCTCCCCATCCCGGAGGACCACCATATCCACGGTCTCCCCCGCTCTCGACATATACATGGAGAAATCGGAGGAGTAAAAGACCCGGTGGCCGTCGATGGACCATATCCTGTCCCCGGCCTCAATGCCGTTCTCGGCGTACTGAAAGCCCTCCACCGTCTCCACCACCTCGTTGGTGACAAAGGCCCCGGCGGAGGAGTAGATACAGGCCACGATAAGAAAGCCCAGGAGGAAATTCATCCCTGCCCCGGCCACCAATATGAGGGCCTTTTTCCAGAAGCCCTGCCGGGTAAAGGCCCGCTCGTCGCCGGTGTCCTCGTCCTCCCCCTCCATGGCGCAAAAGCCGCCGATGGGGAGAAGCCGCAGGGAGTACTGTGTCTCCTTCCCCTGCTTTTTCAAAAGCACCGGGCCCATGCCGATGGAGAACTCGTTGACCTTGACCCCGGAGGCCTTGGCGGCGATGAAGTGCCCGAACTCGTGAATGGCGATGAGCACGCCGAAGGCTAAAATCGCGATGATGATATACAATACTTACACCTCTATTGACGCGCGCGTCACGCGGTCGGCCTCCAAAATGGCCTCCAGCGTGTCCGCGCCCATGTTTCCAAAGTCGCTGACGGCCCGCTCCACGATTTCCGGGATGGCCGTAAAACCGATTTTTCCCCGCAGGAACGCCCCCACCGCGATCTCGTTGGCGGCGTTCATCACCGCCGGGGCCGCGTCCCGCCGCCCCGCCACGGATAGCGCCAGCTTAAGGCACCTGAATTTCTCCAAGTCCGGCTCCATAAAGGTGAGGGTTCCGATCTTCGCCAAATCCAGCTCCCCTGCCAGGGACGGGAGCCTTGCGGGGTACGTCAGGGCCAGCTGGATGGGAAGGCGCATATCTGGGACGCCCATCTGGGCGATGACGGAGTTGTCCGCAAACTCCACCGCCGAGTGGACGATGCTCTGGGGGTGGACCACCACCTTTATTTTCTCCGGCGGGACGTCAAAGAGGTGCATGGCCTCGATGACCTCCAACCCCTTGTTCATCATGGTGGCGGAGTCAATGGTCACTTTCGCCCCCATGTCCCAGTTGGGGTGCTTGAGGGCCCGCTCTGGGGTGACGGAGGCAAGCTCCTCCCGGGAAAGCCCCAAAAACGGCCCCCCGGAGGCGGTGAGGAGAATCCGCTTCACCTCCGCGTGGGTCCCGGCGGCAAGGCACTGGAAGATGGCGGAGTGCTCCGAGTCCACGGGGATGAGCTCGCAGCCGTGCTCCCGGATGGCTTTTGTGACGATGTGCCCCGCGCAGACCAGGGTCTCCTTGTTGGCAAGGGCGATGCGACGGTGTCCCGTCCCGATGGCGGCCATGGTGGGCAAAAGCCCCGCGATCCCCACGAGGGACGACTCCACGATGTCCGCCTCCATCCGGGCGCACTCCATAATTCCCTCCATGCCGGAGAGGACCTTTATGTCGGTGTCCCCAAGGCGGATTTTCAAATCCAAGGCGGCCCGCTCCTCCCCTAACGCCACGGCGCGGGGGGAGAATTTCCGGGCCTGCGCCTCCAAAAGGGCCACATTCTTATTGGCCGTCAGTGCGGTTATGGTAAGTCCCAGCTTCTCCGCCGCCTCCAGGGTCTGTGTGCCGATGGAGCCGGTGGAGCCGAGAACGGTGAGTGTCTTATTCATGGTACTTTTCCATCAAAATGCCGGGAAGCGGCTGACAAGGAGGTAGACCAGGGGGGCGGTGAAGATGATGGAGTCAAACCGATCCAGCACCCCGCCGTGGCCGGG